>CABZJG010000056.1 GCA_902525995.1 Paracoccaceae bacterium
AAGCGCCACGTCTGCGTCCGCCGCGCCGACCGCCACGGCCACCGGCTTCTCCGCCTGATCCAGCAGGTTTGTTGAAATGGATCCAAGCTCCGCCATGCGGGTCATTGTCTGTCAAAAGGTTAGCCGCACGGATCGCTTCCATTTCCTTTCCCGGTTTTGGAAGTTTTGATCCAAGCCCGAAAAGCGAAACAAAGGCTTCATCTTCCATTCCAGCGGGCAGAATAACCCCTGCAGCTTCTACTTCTGCCTTTTTTTCCGCAATTTTCTTTTGTGTCACAGGTAGGGCAACAGGGTTCATAATCGCCGATGTCATCCCCGCGCCCATTGCCATTGGTAAAAATGCATTGTTTATCCCGTGCCGGTTTGGCAATCCAAACGAGACATTAGACGCACCGCAGGTGGTATTTACCCCTAATTCTTCACGTAGTTTTCTAACAAGGGTAAAGACTTGTTTGCCAGCGGTTGCCATCGCGCCAATGGGCATAACGAGCGGATCAACAACGATGTCATGGGCCGGTATCCCAAAGTCGGCTGCGCGCTCAACGATTTTTTTTGCTACAGCAAACCGAACGTCGGGATCTTCTGAAATGCCTGTGTCATCGTTCGAAATCGCAACGACGGGAACATTGTATTTTTTCACCAGAGGAAGGACAAATTCCAGCCGATCTTCTTCGCCAGTCACTGAGTTTAGCAGCGGGCGCCCTTCTGCGGTTTGCAGGCCTGCTTCCAGAGCTTCTGGAACCGAGCTATCAATGCAAAGCGGGATGTCGGTCAACCCTTGAACCAGTTCAATGATTTTTTTCATTAAAGGCGGCTCGGTTTCATTAGGGTTGGGGTTTGAATTATATACCACACCTGCATTAATATCGAGAATGTTGGCGCCAGCGGCCACCTGAGCAATCGCATCTTTTTCCACAGTTGAAAAGTCGCCGGCCTCTAACTGCGCCGCCAGTTTTTTCCTGCCGGTTGGATTGATACGCTCGCCGATCACGCAAAACGGTTCGTCAAAGCCTAGTATTGCAGTCTTGGTTTTAGATTCGACAATCGTGCGGGTCATAGTAAGTCCTTATGAAGCATTGGAGGGAACAGCAGATCGACCACCGTGGTTGATTGCCCATGTTGCATTGGTTTTGATCCCTCCCAACGGAAAGAAATGCACATTTGTAATGTTAAAGTCGGGTGTGGCTGCTTTGTGATTTGCCAACTCGCTCAGGACATTTGTTGGCTCATAGGGCAAAAGCAATTTAGTGATGTCCATCGCCCGTTTTTGAAGAACTTTAAGGGATGGACCGACACCGCAAGCGATGGCGAATTTAATCAAAGTTTGCAGTTTTGCAGGTCCGGCGATGCCAATATGAATTGGGATGTCAATGCCAGCAGCCTTGATCGCATTGGCCCACTCAATGATTGGTTTTGCCTCGAAAGCAAACTGGGTAGCAATAGCCAATTTGGCGTCGGTTCGCTCAGAAAATTTTTGCTTCCACTGCAGTGCTGCATCTACATTCTGGGTCGAGCCATCCGGGTCAATGTCTTTGTTGCCCTCTGGGTGGCCAGCAATGTGCAGACGGCTGAATCCTGCTTTGTCAAAAAGACCCGTTTCCATCAGTTGCATCGAGCTTTCAAATTCGCCATGCGGGGTTGTAACGCCTCCGGCCAAAAGCAAAGCTTGATCAACCCCGGCTTCCCCTTGATACCGGGCGATCCAATCATTCAATGTCTCGGCATCTCGAATAATTCTTGCCGGGAAATGCGGCATGACCTGATAACCTTCGCGCGCAACCCGTTTGGCTGTAGCGACCATCTCTTCGATTGGCGTGCCTTCTATATGCGCGATATAAACCCGCGTTCCGCTCGGCAATAATTCGCGAAAGTCATCTACTTTTTCTGCCGTTCTTGGCATGACTTCGATCGAATAGTCAGCCAAAAAACTTTCGATATTTGGATCAACAAAGTTTGCATCGCCCGATTTATTTTTCAATTTGAACAAAGCCACTATGACCTCCAAAAATGTCATGGCGGGGCTACGCCCGACCGTTATTCGCAATCAGTGTTTTAACGAGTTCGTGATCGTATTCGGCTTCAAGGCGCTCTGCCTCTGCCTCTGCAATCGCAACAGCGTCGCCTTCAATGGTGGCTGTTTGGACTTTTCGCCATTCAGACAGATAGTCATCGGTCCCCGCCAGTCCGCTTTTCATAGCAGCTCGGTCAATTGCTTGCTCAAAGCGTTCTGCCAATTGTCTCTTTGCGCCTTTGCGGCCTCTGCCAACAATGACCTGCGCCGGTATATCGCGCCAATAGACTATAGTAACCTCGGGCATAGATGATTCCTCGTCTCCACTGGACTGCTTTTAGGATAGTCCGCAGCGTGTTCTGCGTCGAATTTCGACAGATGTCGCGCATTCCGCGACCTATTTAACAATAAACCAAATTAACCAAAATCAATAGGCCAGCCCAATATCGAAATATGAATAATAACTATGAGTAAACAACGTGGGTAGATTTAGAAACGGCAGGTTTACACAAATCTTTGTGCAAAAGAGCAAAATGTGATCTTGCAGGAAAACTTGTTGCGGCCTATCGTGGACGTAACTTGAAACATTGGAGGGCGTAATATCATGGCGCCCAAGCGTCCAAAAGGTGCGGGCGCATTCCCAAAACCGGTTGAGAGCCCCGCGCCAAAACCGCCCAGTCCGACCGAGCTCTATGCTGCATTGGACTTGGGGACCAACAGTTGCAGAATGTTGATTGCTCAAACAAAGGGCAGTCAGTTCCATGTTGTTGATAGTTTTTCGAAATCAGTGCAATTGGGTGCTGGACTGGAACGCACCGGTAAATTAAGCACCAATTCCATGCAAAGAACATTGCAGGCTCTGCGCGTATGTCAGCAAAAGTTAAAGCGTTACAAAGTAAGGCAGATGCGTCTTGTGGCCACCGAAGCATGTCGGCGTGCGAAGAATGCAGATGAATTTATTCGACAGGTCAAACGCGAAACAGGTCTGAATCTCGAAATTATCCAGCCTGAGGAAGAGGCGCGCTTGGCCGTCATATCCTGTGCACCGCTGGTCAGCACCAAAACTGAACAACTGCTAGTGGTTGATATTGGCGGCGGATCCACGGAACTGGTCTGGATTGAATTGTCATCTGTTCCTAGACGAGAACGCCCTCGCGCTATCATGCGTTTGCATGCAGGCTTTCATGCAGTAGACAGCCCCTTTGTCGCTGCTAAAGTTGTTGATTGGATAAGTGTTCCTCTCGGGGTGGCAACTCTTAGGGATCACTTTAGCGATGTTGAGGACGATGCCGCCCGATATGCGTTAATGAGCTGGTTCTTTGAAGAAAACCTGAGTGAGTTTGCGCCGTATAAAGACCAGCCGCTGCGCGAAGGTTTTCAAATTATAGGGACCTCTGGAACAGTCACCACCGTGGCCGCTAGCCATTTAGGATTAAAAAGATATGACCGGACAAAAGTCGACGGGCTTAGGATGACTTCTGACCAAATAGATCGTGTGATAAATTCTTATTTGGAAATGGGCCCCTCTGGTCGAAGAATGGACCCAAGAATAGGTCAGGACCGACAAGCGCTGATTATGTCCGGCTCTGCAATATTGCAGGCATTATTGCGAAGTTGGCCAACAGACAGGCTTTCGGTTGCAGATCGCGGCTTGCGTGAGGGGCTTCTTTACGCACAGATGAGTGCCGATGGAGTATTAGAGGATGCGCCTTTTTAATGCGAGAAACTAGCAAAAATACCTCCGGTCGAGGGCAACGGGACTTAAAAGTCAGGGTAAAGAAAGCGCGCGGTAAGTCTGTGGCGCAAGTTCGTTGGCTGGAGCGTCAACTGAATGATCCATATGTTAAACGAGCCCGAAACGAAGGGTTTCGCGGACGGGCTGCGTTTAAATTGGTCGAGCTTGACGATAAATACCGCTTTTTAAAGCCTGGTGCACGGGTCGTTGACCTTGGGTCAGCGCCGGGTGGGTGGTGTCAGGTGGCGGTGGCTCGGGTGAATGCGCTGGGTGAGAAAAAGGGCAAAGCTGTTGGCAAAGTGCTGGGGGTCGATTTGCAAGTGGTCGAACCTGTTGCCGGCGCTGAACTTTATCAACTTGATTTTTTAAGTGAGGGTGCGGATATCCAAGTGCAACGCTGGCTGGGCAGCCCTGCAGATGTGGTTCTGTCAGATATGGCGGCGGCCAGTTCTGGTCATAAGCAGACCGATCACCTGCGCATTATCGCCCTGTGTGAGGCGGCGGCCTATTTTGCCTTTGATGTGCTTGAAATCGGTGGCAGCTTTGTTGCCAAAGTGCTGGCTGGCGGGGCAGAAGGCGATTTGCAGAAACTTCTCAAACAGAGATTTACCAAAGTGGCAAATGTAAAGCCCCCCGCAAGCCGCGCGGACAGTTCGGAAAAATTTGTTGTCGCCATGGGCTACCGCGGCGCGCCTTGAGGCATGCCAAGCGCCGTGGGCGCCACCCCAAAGCGCAGCCGAAAGGCGCGGCTAAGCGCTGCGGGGCTTTCATAACCGCAGCGCAGGGCAATTTCAGAAATGCTTAAGCTGGTGCTTTCGATCAACTGACGGGCTTCGCTCAGACGGATATGGCGATAGACCTGTCCCGGGCTGGTGCCGAGGCTGGCCTGAAACCGCCGCGACAGGGTTTTAAGCGGGCAGGCGGCAAGCCGCGCAATGTCAGACAGTGGCAGCGGGCGTTCAATATTTTTGTGCATTTCCGCAATCGCCCGCTGTACCGGATTATGGCCCGAGTTTGGCCGGCGTGCATCTTTCATGCCCAGCCCCTCGTCGTGCATCAACATTGCATCCACATCCAAAGCGATTGCATTGCCCAAATGGCTTTGGATCATTTGGCGGGTCAAATCAAAAGCTGCCATTGCCCCGGCGCAGGTGACACGGTTTCCATCATAAACCACCCGTTGGCGCGTGGTATCGGTGCTCAGGAACCGCTCGGAAAAAAGATCCAGCATTTCCCAATGCACAGTGGCGCGTTTGCCGTCCAGCAAACCGGCTGACGCCATCAGCCATGGGCCGCTGTCCAATCCCACCAGCGTTCTGCATTTTCTCGCGGCCTGCCGTAAAGCTTGCCGGAGGCTGGCGGTGTCATGTTTAAGATAATCATAGCTTGCGACGACACATAGATAATCACATTGGGCCATATCTTTTAGCGCCGCATCTGGCAGAATTTGCAGCCGGCTTGAAGAAGCAGCGCTTAGGCCATCTGGGGTCAGAAACTGCCAGTTATAAACCTGCCTGCCGACCAGCGTATTGGCGGCGCGCAACGGCTCAAGACAGTTGGCAAGACAAATGTTGGAAAACCGGTCGAACAGCAAAAAACATATGCTGACGGAGCTTTCTGCTGGGATTGTCCATTTTTGCATCATTATTGTCTTTTACTGCGTTAAATTCTGGAGCGCCAGATTTATGCTTGGGTCAAATAATCGATTTTGACAGGAGGTCACGATGCCACTTGCTATGAACCGCGAGGTGTTTATCACCTGCGCCGTCACCGGATCAGGAAGCACTCAAGACAAAAGTCCCCATGTCCCCCGCAGCCCTCAGCAAATCGCAGACAGCGCTATTGCGGCGGCCAAAGCCGGTGCGGCGGTTGTGCATTGCCATGTAAGGGACCCCGAAACCGGTGCGCCCAGTCGGGATCTGGGATATGTTCGCGAACTCACTGATTTGATCAGGGCCTCGGATGTGGATGTTGTTTTAAACCTCACCGCAGGTATGGGCGGCGATATGGTTTTTGGCGGTAGCGAGCAGCCACTGCCACTTACCAAAGGCACCGATATGGCCGGCGCAACCGAGCGGGTGGTGCATGTGGCTGAATGCCTGCCTGAAATTTGCACCCTTGATTGCGGCACAATGAATTTTGCCGAAGCAGATTATGTGATGACCAATACGCCCAACATGCTTGAAACCATGGGTAAAATGATGACCGACTTGGGCGTTAAAGCCGAAATAGAAGCCTTTGATACCGGACATCTTTGGTTTGCCAAAAAGCTGGTCCAAGACGGGGTGCTTGAGCCGGACGCGCTTGTACAGCTGTGCATGGGGGTGCCTTGGGGCGCGCCGGATGACCTTAATACCTTTATGGCGATGGTCAATAACGTGCCAGATAACTGGACATTTAGTGCATTTTCCTTGGGCCGAAACCAGATGGCCTATGTTGCGGCATCGGTGTTGGCCGGTGGTAACGTGCGCGTGGGGCTTGAGGACAATCTGATGCTGGAACGGGGTGTTTTAGCGGAAAACTATCAGCTGGTGGAAAAGGCCCGCGGGATTATCGAAGCCATGGGGGCCAAAGTGATCGGACCGCAAGCGGTGCGTGATAAGCTGGGGCTGACCAAACGCGCCCCGCGCGGCTAGCCATGGCGCGGCGGGTTGTCATCACAGGCGGCGCTTCTGGCATTGGCCGGACGATAGCAGAGCGCTTTGCAGCGCTGGGCGATCGGGTGGCCATTTGTGATGCTTCAGCAGGACATATTGCAGACGTGCAAGCCAAGATGCCCGAGGCGCTAAGCGCACAGGCCGATGTGACTGATGAGCGCCAAATGCAGGCGTTTTTTGATCAGGTAACAGCCGCCTATGGCGGGCTTGATGTGCTGGTTTCAAACGCCGGTATTGGCGGGCCAGCTGGCAGCATTGAAACTTTAAAGCTAAAGGACTGGCGCCGGTGCCTTAGCGTTAATCTTGATGGGGCATTTTTGGCCTGTAGGTGGGCCGCCGAGCTGATGCGCGCCCAGAAAAGCGGTCTTATTTTGCTTATGTCTTCGACCTCGGGGCTATACGGCGTGCCCAACCGGGCGCCCTATGTGGCGGCGAAATGGGGATTGGTGGGTCTGGCCAAAACCCTTGCTATGGAATTGGGCCCCGCAGGGGTGCGGGTCAATGCGATCTGCCCCGGCGCTGTCGAGGGCGCGCGGATGGATCAGGTGCTGGCCATGGAAAGTGACTTTACCGGCCGTCCGGCGGCGCAAATTGAAGCGCAATACAGCCAAGGCGTATCTTTGCGCCGGTTTGTCAGCCCCGAAGATATTGCCGATATGGCGGTTTTTCTGGCCTCGGATGCGGCGCGGCAAATCACCGGTCAGGCGATGGCTGTGGACGGGCATACCGAGCGGATGGTGTGAGCTTTATGAGTATTGGAAGGGACGAAAAATGATTAAGACAGCAGCCATAATTGGCGGCGGGGTCATTGGTGGTGGCTGGCTGGCGCGGTTTTTGTTGAACGGCTGGGACATCAAGCTGTTTGATCCCGATCCTGAAGCCGAGCGCAAGATCGGTGATGTTTTGAAAAATGCACGCCATGCGCTGCCAATGCTTTATGAAACGGCCCTGCCAAAGGAAGGCCGGCTTACGATTTGCAAAACCGTCCAAGAGGCAGTCGCCGATGCCGACTGGATCCAGGAAAGCGTACCCGAGCGGCTCGACATCAAGCATAAGGTCTTTGCGGAAATTCAAACCCATTGCCGCCCTGACGCGATCATCGGATCTTCGACCTCTGGCTTTAAACCATCGGAGCTGCAGCAAAATGCGCAGCGCCCAGAGCAAATAATGGTCACCCACCCGTTTAATCCGGTTTATTTGCTGCCTTTGATCGAGGTCGTTCCAAGTGATCAGACAGGCGCGCAGCATGTTGAAAAGGCGAAAGAAACTCTCACCTCTGTGGGGCTATACCCGCTGCATGTGCGCAAGGAAATAGATGCGCATATTGCGGATCGGTTCTTAGAAGCGGTATGGCGCGAAGGGCTTTGGCTGATCAAGGACGGTATCGCCACCACGGAAGAAATTGATAATGCCATCCGCTATGGCTTTGGCCTGCGCTGGGCACAAATGGGGCTTTTCGAAACCTACCGCATCGCCGGCGGCGAAGCCGGTATGGCGCATTTCATTGCCCAGTTCGGCCCTTGCCTTGCATGGCCATGGACCAAGCTGATGGATGTGCCCGAGCTGACCGATGAACTGACCCAGAAAATCGCGGATCAATCTGATGCGCAGTCCGGGCATAAATCCATACGTGAATTAGAGCGGTTGCGGGATAACAACCTGATTGCGATGATGCGGGCGCTGAAACAGCAAGGCAGCGCTGCGGGCCGTTTGATCAACGATCACGAAGCCGCTTTGCGCCAAGCGCCAGATACATCCGCCCCGATGCGCACCGTAGAGCGCACCGTGCCCATCGACTGGACCGACTATAACGGCCATATGAACGAAAGCCGCTACGGTCAGGTGTTTTCCGATGCTGCAGATGCTTTCATGATCGCCGTGGGGGCAGATGCGGACTATATTGCCGCCGGGCATAGTTTCTTTACCGCCGAAACAACGGTGAAATACCTTAGCGAAACCCACGCAGGGCAAAAGATCACTGTTGAGAGCCGCGTGGTTCTTGCCGATGGCAAGAAGGTAAAACTGGCGCATCAGATGCTTGACGCGTCTGGTCAGCTTTTGGCCAGCTGTGAGCAGTTCATGCTGCACGTAAGCCTTACAACCCGAAAATCCTGCCCACCGCTTGCCGGCGTAGAAGCCAAGATCAAAGCGCTTGCCGCGGCCCATAAGGAGGACATCAGATGAATTTTGGCCTAACCGATGAACAACAAATGATCGTCGATACGGTCCGCAGTTTTGTGGAAAACGAAATCTACCCGCATGAAGATGCGGTTGAGCGCAGCGGCACTGTGCCGCCCGATATTGCCGAGCAGATCAAACAAAAAACCCTCGATCTTGGGTTTTACGCCTGTAACTTTCCGCAAGAGGTCGGCGGCGCGGGGCTTAGCCATCTTGAATTTGCATTGGTCGAGCGCGAACTGGGCCGCGGCTGCATGGCGCTTAATCACTTCTTTGGCCGACCGCAAAATATCCTTATGGCCTGCGAGGGCGATCAGAAAGAGCGCTATCTGCTGCCCGCGGTGCGCGGCGAAAAAATGGATGCTTTGGCGATGACCGAACCGGGTGCAGGCTCGGATGTGCGCGGCATGTCCTGCGCGGCCGAGCGTAAGGGCGGTGATTGGGTGCTCAATGGCACCAAGCATTTTATTTCCGGCGCCGATCATGCAGATTTCGTGATCGTCTTTGTGGCCACGGGCGTTGATGACACCCCGCGCGGGCCAAAGAAACGCATCATCACCTTCCTGGTAGATCGCGGCACGCCAGGGTTTACCATCCGCGATGGCTATAAGTCGGTCAGCCACCGGGGCTATAAAAATATGATCTTGGAATTTGATGACTGCCGCCTGTCCAATGATCAGGTGCTTGGCGCTGTTGACGGCGGTTTTGCTGTGATGAATGAATGGCTTTATGCCACCCGCATCACGGTAGCCACCATGTCGGTCGGTCGCGCGCGGCGCTGCTTTGACTATGCGCTGAACTATGCATCAGAGCGTGAGCAATTTGGGCAAAAGATTGGAAAATACCAAGGTGTTAGTTTTTAAATCGCTG
Organism: Paracoccaceae bacterium; assembly: GCA_902525995.1. Lineage (GTDB taxonomy): Bacteria > Pseudomonadota > Alphaproteobacteria > Rhodobacterales > Rhodobacteraceae > CABZJG01. The sequence goes on from CABZJG010000056.1 coordinate 9,452, forward strand.
ATATGATTACAGAAATTGATGCTGCCGATTGGCTTACCCTTGCCTCGGCCTGGCGGCTTGATCAAGGCTTGCCGGCCAACCGTGAAATTGCCAGTGCGAAACTCTATGCCAGTGAAATGCTGGCGCGGGTGACCGACACCACCTTGCAGATTTTTGGCGGCATGGGGTTGATGGACGACTTCCCGATCGAGCGGTTCTGGCGCGATGCGCGGGTAGAGCGCATTTGGGACGGCACCTCGGAAATCCAACGCCATATCATCAGCCGTGATCTATTGCGCCCGCTTGGGGCGTAACGGTCTAAGGAGCCGAAGATGCGCTTTGATCTTGCAAGGCTGTTCAAACCCAAATCCATCGCAGTTGTCGGCGGCGGCGTGTGGTGCCGCTCTGTTCTTGAGCAGTGCAAAAAAAATGAACTACCAAGGCGCGCTTTACGCAGTGCATCCGAAGGCTGATAATGTGGCGGGCCTTAAAGCTGCGGCTTCGGTTCTGGATTTACCTCAGCCGCCAGATGCCTGTTTTGTCGGGGTGAACCGCCATGCCACCGTCGATGTGATCGCCGATCTATCGGCCATGGGCGCTGGCGGTGCTGTGTGCTTTGCCTCGGGGTTTTTAGAAGCGCACGCCGAGGCAGATGACGGCGCATCCCTGCAAAACGCGCTGCGGGAGTA
>CABZJG010000057.1 GCA_902525995.1 Paracoccaceae bacterium
CGCCATGCGTTAAAACAGGCACCATTCCAAACGGCGAGCGTTCAAACCGGGCTTGATTTTGATCTTTGTCAAATGGATTAAGCTCGCACACCGCGAAAGAGAGCTGTTTTTCTGCCAGAGTAAGCCGCACAATCCAGCAATAGACGCTATAGCGATAGCTATAAAGAACCAGTGGCTGGGGCATATCTTTGCTCTTTCTCGGCTATTAAAAATGCTATGCGCTGTGCAGCAGCTAAAGGGTTTAGGCGCTTCAATATTTGCCTATTCTAGCAAATTGACCCCTTAAAATCAAAACGCCTGCCAGCAGGTGTTGCTTTGGCAGGCGTTTTAGTTTTTCTCAGTGGCGGTTCAGCCAGAGGGCCCTTAGGTCGGCTCAGGTGCCATATCTCCGGCATCGCCGCTGGGCTTTGATTTGGGTTTGGTCTTCGGGATCATAGTCACCGAAGGTGCATTGCCTGCATCATCGCTGTCGTCTTCGCCGTCTTCCGCCTCTGGCGGATCACCTCGCATCACGCGTTTAATCTGATCCCCGGTCAGTGTTTCATATTCTAGAAGACCCTGCGCAAGCCGTTCCCATTCTTCGTGCTTTTCCGTCAAAATGGCATAGGCACGATCATAGGCGTCCCCGATCAGCCGCTTGACCTCATCTTCGATCAATTCCTTGGTGTTGGCCGACACGGACAGCCCGGCTGTATTGCCCGAATAGCCTTCATGGGCTTCGGAATAATCAATATCGCCAACCTTGTCCGACATTCCCCAGCGCAGCACCATAGCCCGCGCCAGCCCCGAGGCCTGCTGGATATCGCCCGCTGGCCCGTTCGAGACATTTTCAGGTCCGTATTTGATGATCTCGGCCGCTTTGCCTGCCATGGTCATGGCCATTTTTTCTTCGCATTCTGATTTATGCCAGTTGAGCCGGTCAATTTCAGGCAGCGATACCACCATGCCCAAGGCGCCGCCGCGCGGGATAATTGTTGCCTTATAAACAGGGTCACACTGCGGAAGATGCATTCCCACCACCGCATGCCCTGCTTCGTGATAGGCGGTTTTTTCCTTTTGGTCCGAGGTCAGCACCATACTGCGCCGCTCAGCGCCCATCATGACTTTGTCCTTGGCGTTTTCAAAATCAATCATATTGACCACAGAGCGCCCAATACGCGCCGCCATCAAGGCCGCCTCGTTCACCAAATTGGCCAGATCGGCACCCGACATCCCCGGCGATCCGCGCGCAATCAGACGTAAGTCCACATCTGGCCCAAGCGGCGTTTTACGTGCATGGACTTTAAGGATTTTTTCACGCCCTTTGATATCCGGATTGGGCACGGTAACCTGACGGTCAAAGCGGCCCGGACGCAGCAGTGCTGGGTCAAGAACATCGCGGCGGTTTGTGGCCGCTAGGATAATCACGCCTTCATTGGCTTCAAACCCGTCCATTTCCACCAGCAACTGGTTCAGCGTTTGCTCGCGCTCGTCATTACCGCCGCCGTAACCGGCACCGCGGTTGCGGCCCACGGCATCAATTTCGTCGATAAAGACGATACAGGGGGCATTTTTCTTGGCCTGCTCGAACATATCGCGCACCCGGCTGGCGCCAACGCCGACAAACATTTCCACAAAATCAGAGCCGGAAATGGTAAAGAACGGCACCCCGACTTCGCCAGCAATGGCGCGCGCCAGAAGGGTTTTACCTGTGCCCGGAGGGCCCACCAAAAGCGCGCCTTTGGGGATTTGACCACCAAGGCGGCTAAATTTCTGCGGATTGCGCAGAAACTCGACAATCTCTTCAAGCTCTTCCTTGGCCTCATCAATGCCGGCCACATCATCAAAGGTCACCCGGCCCTGCTTTTCGGTCAGCAGTTTGGCGCGCGATTTGCCAAAGCCCATGGCCCCGCCGCGACCGCCGCCTTGCATCCGGTTCATAAAGAAAATCCACACCCCGATCAGCAAAAGGAACGGGAAGATTGTCATCAAAAATGATTGAATGCCCGATTGCTCTTGCTGTTCGGCCCGAATGGCCACGTTGTTTTCGATCAACAAGTCGGTGACATTCGCATCATTGGGCCGAATGGTGACATATTCAGTGTTATCTGTTGTGACAATGCGCACTTTTTCACCATCGAGCGTTGCCGAGGATACCGATCCGCTGCGGACCGATTGTACAAAGTCAGAATAGCTTATTTCGCGGGTCTGCATCGTACCTGCGCCTGAGCTGAACACATTGAACAGAACGACGATTAGTAAAAACAAAACAACCCAAAAGGCGACGTTGCGATTATTGCCCAAAAGACTCTCCAAACATAATTCAGTAATTGTGCTTAACACAGGGGTGTTGTGAGTTAAATAGCCATCAAATTCAAAGGTTCAATGGGCAATCAAAGATTGATCAAATGGCCGCAGGTCAAATTCTGCCTCAAAGGGCGGATTTTTGCTTAAGCCGGGAACTGTTTGCAGCAGCCCGTCGTGATCAAAAAGCGCTGGATACGCCATCAGCGAGCGAAAAGGGATGTCGTTGAGCAACAGCGGGCGTATGGCTTGCGCGCCGGCTTCGCCCAAGGGCTTTAGACACCAGCCGGCGGCCTCTGCGGGCACCGGCTGCGCAACCCTCAACCGCCAACGGCCATCCCAAAGCGCGTTTTGGGTGGCGGCCACGCTGACATCTGCCACTGCCTGATATTCACGCGTGATGCGCAACTGCCCTTTCCACGGGTATAGCACGCAGCCATGCAACGACTGCGCTGCGCCCCCCGCCAAAGCCTCTAAAGAGCGCCGCAGCGCCGCATAGCGCGGGCGATACGGGTTTGATGAGACCCAGCATAGCACTGCCGCAATCAGCCGGTCTGAAATCTCTGAGGGCTCTTCTAGAAGCGCCTGCAGATCAAGGGTTATATCGCCGTGATGCTCTTGGCCTATATCGCGTGCCAGCCTGCGCACCTGTTGATCCAGCGCCGCTTTGGCCTGCCCCATTCGGGCAGCCGTTTCTGCAAGCACAGAGGCGCTGAGCCCTCTTACGCTCATTTCTTTGATCAATTGGCGCATTTGAACGCGCTCATAGTGTGTGTCTTGATTAGACGGGTCTTCCACCCACTGCAGTTTATTTTCCTGAAGAAAATCACGCAGTGCCTGACGGGAAATACCCAGCAGCGGACGCATCACCCAATAGCCCCCGTCTTGAGCCTCAGAGCCCACAAAACGGCAAAGTGGAATGCCGGCCAGGCCGTCAACGCCCGAGCCTCGTTTCAGCCGCATCAAAAATGTCTCGGCCTGATCATCCAGTGTATGGCCCATCAACACCAGTTGGCTATCGCCCCGCGCGTCATCAAGTAACCGGTAGCGCGCCTGACGCGCTTGATCTTGAAGATTGCCCTGACCGTCCCAGTTTTCCCAACACCGCGTGGTGTGGCTCAGCCCAAGCTCGGCCGCTGCCTGCGCAACAAACTGGGCTTCTGACGCGCTGGCCGACCGCAGCCCATGGTCAATTATAACCACATGGCACTGGACGGCGTGCGCCTTGGCCCAATAAGCCGCGAGATGCATCAAAGCCATGCTGTCCCCGCCGCCCGAAACGGCCAGCGTGACACGGCTTACGGGCCTGCCCAGTGCGGAAGGTATATTTTTCTCAACCGCCTCAGCAAAGGCCGCGGTTAAGGACATGGGGTCTGTTACAGACACTGCAAAGCAAGCATTTTATTTTCGGCGTCGATGGCAAACTGGGTGTCGGGAAAGCGAATTTCGACCTGCGACAATGTCTGGCAGCCGGCATCAACCTGCCCCAGGCTGACAAGCGCCGTGCCAAGGCGCATCAGCGCCTCTGGGGCAACCGTTGAGTTTGGATAATTGCTGAAACTTTCCAAATACGCCCTTGCGCTTGCTTTATAGTCAAAATTTCCATCCAATGCCTTGCCGCGCATCAGATGCGCTTCTGCGCTTATTGGGCTGCCCGGATAGGTTTGGGTAAAGCGTGCAAAAAGTTCCGCAGCTTCTTCAAAGCGCTCTTCTTCCAAAGCTGTCTGCGCCATAGCAAAATCAGCTTCTTCTCCAACCGCAAGCTCAGTCTCAGCTTGGGGTGTTTCGTCAACGGGAAGCTGTTTGACATCCCCGCCCAATGTTGAGGTTTCCCCAAGCGTTGAAATATCCCCGCCTTCCAACTCAACCAAACGGAACTCTAAGTCGCCAACCCGATTGGTGCCGTCTTTAACCACCTGATTGATCCGAAACTCTAACTTTTCTGTTGCCCCGGTCAGCCGCCGCAACTCGGCTTCGATCGCATCCAACCGGTCGTTGACACTTGCGCCCGATCCGATGCCCGAGGGCGCTTGGGTGGTGGACAACTCGCGGTTCAGCCGCTGCAATTCATAATAAAGAACGGAAAGGTCCTGACGGATGTCGGCCAGCGTTTGGGTGCGCTCTTGTGCCTGTATGGTCATAGGCACCGCAAGAAAAGCCAGCAGCAGACAAAGAGGTTTTCCAATCATAGCCAATCAAAACCCGATATTGTTTAAGACAGTCACACCACGGCGGTTTTGTGCATAGCAGCGCTCAAGACTGCAAATTTCTACCGGGCGCTCTTTTCCGTAGCTGAGCGTTTGGATGCGATCCCCGCCAACCCCTGCACCGATCAGATATTCGCGCACCGCATTGGCGCGGCGGGCTCCGAGAGCGAGGTTATATTCACGGGTGCCCTGTTCATCAGCATGGCCTTCAATGATCACCGTGTAATCGGCATTGCTGTTCAACCATGTGGCCTGTCCGTCAAGCGCATCGCGCGCCTGTGCACTGAGCACCGACTCATCGACGGCAAAAAACACCCGATCCCCCACCGAAGCTTCAAAATATGCCTCTGAGGTTGGGTCATCTACGGATCCTTGGCTGCCGCCGTCAGCGCCGCCACCCAGAGTGTTTCCTCCGGTATCAGAGCATCCAATTAAAACTGTGACGCACAAAACTGCCCATGCTTTGATAATGAATTTCATCGCCTTATGCCCTTTTGTTTTCCCACTGTGCTAACACATCTTGGCGGTCTTGGGAATGTACCGAGATTTGCAAAATGGGCGATTTAGCGCCCAAGGGGTGACCACGCCGGATCCGAGGCCCCATCGGGGGTTTTGACCGGTTTAAGATTGCGCCCCGAGATATCCACCGAATAAAGCGATGCCGCGCCGCTTGCGCCCTGGGTTTCGCGGGTAAACATAATCACCCGCCCATTGGGGGACCAGGTCGGTCCTTCATCCAGAAATGATGCGGTAAGCAGACGCTCTTTTGAGCCATCCACGCGCATAACACCTATATGAAAGCGGCCTTTGTTCTGTTTCGTAAATGCAATCATATCGCCGCGCGGGGACCAAACCGGCGTGCCATAGCGCCCATCACCGAAACTAATGCGTTTTGGCGAGCCGCCGCTTGCAGACATCACATAAAGCTGCTGTGAGCCAGAGCGATCGCTTTCAAAGACAATTTGTGACCCATCAGGCGAAAAGCTCGGGGCGGTTTCAATCGAGGCTGCATTGGTCAACCGCCGGCTTTTGCCCGAACTTAAGTTCATCAGATAGATATCTGTGTTTCCGCCTTGCTCAAGCGAATAAACAACAGATTTTCCATTCGGAGCAAAACGCGGGGCAAAACTCATGGTGCCAGCGCTGTTTTGCAAGACTTTGCGTTTTACCGACCCCACATCAAGCAGATAGATATGGGGAAATCCTGTCTCATAACTGGTGTACAGCACCCGGTCGCCCGTGGGTGAGAACCGCGGCGCCAAAACAATCGACGCGCTGTCGGTCAGATATTGAACATTGGCACCATCGTAATCCATAATCGCCAGACGCTTTTTGCGCGCACCCTTTCGGCCGGTTTCCGACACGAACACAACCCGGCTGTCGAAATAACCGCTTTCGCCCGTGATCCGACCATAGACGACATCCGCCACTTTATGCGCCATCCTGCGCCATCCGTCTGCGCTGCCGGTAAAGCGCAGGCCTTTGCCCAGCTCAGCGCCAGCAAAGACATCGTAAATCCGAAATTTGACGGTGATTTGCCCCGTTGCGCTGCCGCTGACCGTGCCTGTAATCAGGGCCTGTGCATTAATGGCCTTCCAGTCGGAATACTGCACTGGTGAAGAAAAGCTGGTGATTTTCGAGATATGCGCCGCCTCGGGGATTGCACGAAACAGCCCCGATCCGGTTAAATCCTGCGCAACAACATCCACCAACATCTTGGCATATTCGGCCCCAGCCGCATTTTCCGCAATAAAGCTTGGGGCAGCGAACGGCAGCGGCTCGACCACGCCCTCGGTGATTTTTATCCGCAGCGGGGCAGACACCGCCGCCGTGGCCAGTAGCAAACTTGTCAGTAGGATCAGTATACGCATCATTATCTCGTTCTTGATTCTGGGTCGAATATTATTTCAATTTCTCGCCAGTGGTCATATTTTTCTTTGGGCAAATCATAGCCTTTTTTCTGGCAACGTAAAATAGCTCTTCTTGCCGCCTCAAAGGCTATTTTTTTCGCTCTGTCCGACCCGCCTTCCCCGCTGATCAGTCGCAGACTGCCACCCTTTACTTTTCCCTCGGGCGTCATCGACATAGCCACTGTCACGGTCACCTGCGACACCGGGCTGCCGTCATCCACAATCCAGCAGGCTTGTACGTCATCACGCAGACCATCCTCTTCTTGTTTTGTCAATGCCGGACCTGTCGCCTCTGAGGGTTCCGATCCGCCTTGCATCGCCTCTTGAAGCGCCGCCTGGATCGGATCTTCTTGCGTTGTTTTGTCAGGCTCAGGATCTGGTTGTGGCTGTGGTTTTGGCTCAGGTTCTGGTTTTGGCTCAGGCTCAGGTTCTGGTTTTGGCTCAGGCTTCGGCTCTGATTTTGGCTCTGGTTGTGGATCTGGTTCTGGTTGCGGATCTGGTTTCGGCTTGGGTTTCGGCCTTTGCACGGGATCTGGGGACTGACTGGCAATCTGAGGGGAGGCGTCAGGCGCCTCTGGTGGCTCGGGCAGCGCCGGTATTGCCTGCGGGCGCACCGAGCTGTCCGGCGCTACTTTTGGCGGCAGGTCTGTCTCGGCCAAACTTTCGCTGACGGCTTCTTCGGGGGCTGTGGCCTCAACTTCGGGCTGCGGCACTGCTGCAGGGTTTTCCGAAGGGATTGCCGCTTGGCGAAGTTGATCCTCTTGGGCAACATCCGGCGGCGGCGGCGCAACGGGTTTTGGGGCAATCCGCTTGTCCGGCTGCGGTCGCGGCGCCGGCGCAGAGCGCGGCACAATAAAAGCAGCATCATTGCTTTGCGGCGTTGCCAAATCTGTCGGCTCCACCACCTCGGGGGTTGGAATACGCAGAGGATCAGGGGTCTGCGGCGCGCGGCGCGGCGTCTCTTCCGGCGGCGCCATCAGCTCCGGCTGCGGTATATCTTCCACCGCCTGTTCCTCACTGGGGCGCTCTGGCAAAGGATCGGCGTCTGCTTCTGGCTGCATTAGATCTTGTGGTTGCAGCTCGGCCTCCGGAGCGCTGTCCGACATTACAATGTCGGCGTATTCGGAAAGGCTGACAACTGAAACATTGCTCACGTCCATCTGCAATTGCTCGGACTGAAAAACACCGCCAAGCAACAACCAGCCAAGCAACCCGATATGTGCGCTTCCTGAGATATAATGCCCGATATGCATGCGGCCCTCTTAGCCGTCCGTTTCGGCCAGCGTCGGCCCACCCACATCCGTGACCAATCCAATATTGGAAAATCCGCCCGCATTCAGCGCGCCCATCACCTGCACCACGCGCGCATAGGAAATTGCCCCATCCGCGCGCAGAAATACGCGATCGCTGCTGCGTTCAACCGCAATGGCTTTGAGCTTGTTGATCAGTTGCTCGGGCGGGATTTCGGTGTCTTGCAACATCAGTTTGCCCTCTGCGGTCAAGGTGACGGTCAGGGGCTCTTCTTTTTCAGTCGGCAAAGCATTGGCCGCTGTTTTTGGCAGCTCAACGGGGACCCCAACCGTTAACATCGGCGCCGCCACCATAAAGATGATCAGCAGCACCAGCATCACATCCACAAAGGGTGTGACGTTAATTTCAGACATCGGTTTTCGCCGGGTACGGCGGCTGCGCCGCGTTTTGATCTGACCTGAAGCTGTGCTCGCGCCCATATCAGCTGTCCAACTGACGGCTTAGAATGGTCGCAAATTCATCTGCAAAGCCTTCATAACCTGCAATAATTCGTTCGCTGTCAGTGCTCAGTTTATTGTAGAAAATGACCGCGGGTATCGCGGCAAGCAGACCCAGCCCCGTCGCCAGAAGCGCTTCTGCGATCCCGGGGGCCACCACAGTCAAATTGGTATTTTGCTGCTGCGCAATCTCGATAAAGGTATTCATAATACCCCATACAGTGCCAAAAAGACCAATAAAGGGCGCGGTTGATCCCACAGTGGCCAAGACCGGCAATCCAGCCTGCAAGGCCTCGGCTTCTTTTGTGACCGCCACGTCCATTGACCGTTCGATCCGCGACTGCGCGCCTGCGATCAAAGCCCCGTCTGAGCGGTGGCTGCGTTGCCATTCGATCATGCCCGCTGCAAAGATCCGCTGCACCCGGCCCTTGGGCTCGGGGCCCATTTTTTCAAACAGCTCATCCAGGGGCTCACCCGACCAGAACAGCCGGTCAAAGCGCCGCGCTTGGCGGCGGGCATGGCGATAAATGATGATCCTTTGAACGATGATTGACCATGCCCAGAACGAGGCAAAGACCAAAATCGCAATCACTATTTTAACGGTAAGGGTGGCCCGGGCGAACAAAGCCCAGAATGAAAAATCGATTTCTTGCGCTAAGGCCAGCGTTTCTGCTTCCATCTGCCTGCTCTCTATCTGCTGTCTGTTTGGCCGGTTCACGGCTTCTCGCTGGCGCAAGCCTAGACCAAAATACAACCAAAACCAAGAATTATGCCGCCGATCCCGACGAAATCACAAATTTTTGTTCAATTTGAGGCGAAATTCCGCCGGCAAACGTGTTGCTTTTCCACCTTCGGTGAGTGCTATTAACGTCACATTTGCTGTAAACAGCGTTTCAGTATCGCGCTCAACCTTTTGCTCTAAACGCACCCGTGCGCCAGTGAGTTCCAAAACCCGCGTGCGAACCTGTAGCCGGTCACCGAATTTTGCTGCCTGCAGATAGTCGGCTTCAATCCGGCGCACCGCAAAAACCACCCCGTACTCGGCCTTAAGCCGCATCTGGTCAATCCCGAGCGCTTGCACCCATTCACTTCGGGCGCGCTCAATAAATTTTAGGTAATTGGCATAATAGACGATCCCGGCAAGATCGGTATCTTCATAATATACGCTCAGTTCAAATTTATGATCGGCCATCACTCGGCCGCCTTGGACGCTGTGATCCGCGCAGAAAGGCGCAAAGCATGGCTGGGATCCGCCGCTGCCGCGGGCAGTACCGGGTCATACGCAGCGCGCACCAAATCGGCAATTTCTGGCCGCAGCACGGTTTTACCGCCGGGCAGAATAGCCAGCGGAGAGCGTTGGGCAAAGGCGGCCTCGGACCACAGCACGATTGTTTGCACGGCTTGCGACAGACACAGGGTTTGCGCCGGCATATCAGCCAAAGATTTATCGATCCTAAGAAACACAAAACAGGCTTTGATCGCCCCGTCGGCACCAAATCTAAAAATCCGATATTGGTTTGCCGCCTGAGCGGTTAATCGGGGGACCAAAGAATTGAGTTCGGGCAGCAGTTTATCAAGATCGGGAACGCCCAGCAGCTCATCCCAATCGCGGCAGAAAAACACCATCAGGTTCGAGCCCAATTCCGGATCGGTTTCCGCCATCTTGTGATTAGCCAGCGTCACCACGGCTTCGATTGCGCCTTTAAGCACCGCCAGTGTGGCATCCTCTACCCCAAAAACAATCGGGGCGATTGGCCGCCCCCAGCGGGCAAAACCATAGCTGCTGCCGCTGCGGGTAAAATGGGCCTCAACCTCTTGCGGTGTCATTTGAAATAGCGCTCCTTTTTGTATCAGCTTGTTGTCTTTTGCCTCAGGCTTAGCATTGTTTTTTTTCCTATCCAAGCGGGGATCACCGGCAAGATTGCGGGCATGAAAGCCTTTTTTTGGGGAAAAAATCC
>CABZJG010000058.1 GCA_902525995.1 Paracoccaceae bacterium
TTTTCGCCAACCCCCTCATGATAAACCGCCCCGCCCAGCCGCCGCGCTTCAGCCAAAAGCCGCGCGGTTGGATCAATCCCGACCACCTCGGGCACAGCTTCTGCCATCATCCGGCAAAATCGCCCTTCGCCGCAGCCTACATCCAGCGCCCGCTGCGCCCCGCTTTGGCGCACTGCCGCCATCATCGGGCGATCCAGAACCGCAGAGCGGCTAAAATCGCCGCCCGCCCCCAACCTTTCAATCCAGGCCTCGGCCGAGGCCTCCCAATCGCTTTGCATCCCAATATCCTTTGCAAATAACCTTGACAGTCCAATGCCCACGCATTAACTGGCCTTTCATCACAACGGAAGTGGAAAAGCTTCCGGTCCTGTGCCTATGCAAGGATCGCCCCCCGTCAGCGAGGTTTCGCCCACGGGGGCTGTCGCATTTTGGATCGGGCTTATCTATAGTGGCGTCACAGTAATGCGACGACGGCAAACGGGAAAAGGAACCGGGATATGTTTGAAAATCTTTCTCAGCGCCTCTCAGGTGTATTTGACCGGCTGACCAAGCAGGGCGCTCTGTCCGAAGATGATGTCAAAACCGCCCTGCGCGAAGTGCGTGTTGCCCTGCTGGAAGCGGATGTCTCGCTGCCCGTGGCGCGCAGTTTCGTCAAAGCAGTGCAGGAAAAAGCCACCGGTCAAGCGGTCACCAAATCGGTCACCCCCGGTCAGCAGGTGGTGAAAATTGTGCATGATGAACTGGTGCATGTGCTCACCGGCGAAGACGACCCCGGCGCGCTAAAGATCGACAGCGCCCCGGCGCCGATCCTGATGGTCGGCCTGCAAGGCTCGGGCAAAACCACCACCACCGCAAAACTGGCCAAACGGCTGAGCGAGCGGGACGGCAAACGGGTGCTGATGGCCTCATTGGATGTGAACCGCCCCGCCGCGATGGAACAGCTACAAATTCTCGGCGTGCAAATCGGCGTGGATACACTGCCCATCGTCAAGGGCGAAGACCCGGTGGCGATCGCCAAACGCGCCAAAACCCAAGCCAGCCTTGGCGGCTATGACGTCTATATGCTGGACACCGCCGGCCGTCTGCATATTGATCAAGAGCTGATCGCTCAGGCCGCCGCCGTGCGCGATGTAGCAAACCCGCGCGAAACCTTGCTGGTGGTGGACGGGCTCACCGGTCAGGACGCGGTCAATGTGGCCACCGAATTTGACGATAAAATCGGCGTCAGCGGCGTGGTCCTGACCCGTATGGATGGCGACGGGCGCGGAGGCGCGGCGCTGTCGATGCGCGCGGTCACCGGCAAACCCATCCGCTTTGTCGGTCTTGGCGAAAAAATGGACGCGCTGGAAACTTTTGAGCCAGACCGGATTGCCGGCCGTATTTTGGGCATGGGCGATATTGTTGCGCTGGTGGAAAAGGCCCAAGAAACCATCGAGGCCGAACAGGCCGAGCGGATGATGAAGCGCTTTCAGAAAGGTCAGTTCAATATGAACGACCTGAAAATGCAGCTCGAACAGATGATGAAAATGGGCGGCATGGAAAGCATTATGGGCATGATGCCCGGCATGGGCAAAATGGCCAAACAGGCCGCTGCTGCCGGCATGGACGACAAAGTGTTCAAACAGCAGATCGCACTGATCCAGTCGATGACCAAAAAAGAGCGCGCCAACCCTCAGATCCTGCAGGCCAGCCGCAAAAAGCGCATCGCCAAAGGCGCCGGCATGGAAGTGAGCGAGCTCAATAAGCTGCTTAAAATGCAGCGCCAGATGGGCGATATGATGAAAAATATGGGCAAAATGGGCAAAGGCGGCATGCTCAAACAGGCCATGCGCGGCATGTTTGGCAAAGGCGGAATGCCCGGCGGAATGCCGGCGGGCATGGACCCCTCGCAAATGGACCCCAAAGCGCTTGAGGCGGCGGCCAAGCAAATGGGCGCCCAAGGAGGGTTGCCCGGCGGATTGCCCGGCCTTGGCGGCGGCGCGGGCCTGCCCCCGGGGCTCAGCGGATTTGGGAAAAAGAAATGACCGCAGCCCCCACCCTCACCACCGAGCGGCTGATTTTACGCCATCATAAAATGGCCGATTTCGAACCGCTTTATGATCTGCTCGGCAGCGACCGGGCCAAATTCGTGAATGGGCCGCATTCACGGCGGCACAGCTGGTACTGGATCGCCTCCGAAGTTGGCAGCTGGTCGCTCAAAGGCTTTGGCAGCTGGGGGGTCGAGCTGCGCGGCTGTAACACATTCATCGGCCAGATTGGCATCAACCAGCCTGCCCATTTTCCAGAAACTGAAATCGGCTGGATTTTTCTTTCAAAGGGTGAAGGCACAGGATACGCTTTTGAAGCCGCGCGCAAAGCGCTTGCTTGGGCGCAAGACACCCTCCAACGCAGCTCGATTGTAAGTTACATCGCAAAAGACAATGTTCGATCTATAAGCCTCGCAGAGCGCCTCGGTGCCGCCCAAGATCCCAATGCGGCCCGCCCTGAAGGCGATAGCAAAGATGAAACGCTGGTCTATCGCCACGCTTTGACAAAAAGCACTGCCTCATGATTTTTTCTTTGTCCAAATACTCGTCTGCGCCGCGGCCGGCCTTTGCGCGTCCGGCAACTGTGGCCGCACCGACAGGAGCGCCCCCATGCCCCTGACCAATGCCCCCCGTCTGCTCAGTGAACGGCTTATCCTGCGCGGACCCGAGCCGCGCGATATGGAGCCGGTGATTGCCTTTTTGCAGGATGAAACCCGCGCCAGCGGCTTTGGCCATATCCCCGAGCGCGGCGCAGCATGGCGCTGGTTCGCGCTCAACGTGGGCCATTGGCATATTCAAGGCTACGGCTATTTCACCATAGAAACAAAAACCGGCGAAATTGCCGGCATCAGCGGTATCTGGAACCCCGAAACATGGCCTGAGCCGGAAGTGGGCTGGGTGGTCTTTGACGGCTTTGAGGGCCGCGGTATCGCCTATGAAGCCGCCTGCCGCGTCCGCCGCTGGGCCTATGAAGAGCTTGGCTTTGCCACTTTGACCAGCAATATCGTGCCCGGCAACGACCGCTCGATCGCTTTGGCCGAACGCATGGGCGCAACCTATGAGCGCAGCTATCACAACACCAACATGGGTGAAAACATGCTTTTCCGCCACCCTGCACAAGAGGCGGCACTATGAGCGGCATTCCACAGCTTGAAACCGAGCGGTTGATCCTGCGCGCACCTCACTTGAAGGATCTTGATGCCATGGCGCAGTTTTTCGCCTCGCCCCGGTCCCAAAGTGCTGGCGGACCGCTTGATCGCGGTCAGGTCTGGCGAGCGCTGTTGCGCAGCGCAGGCCACTGGCATTTGCGCGGCTATGGGCTGTGGCATGCGATTGACAAATCCAGCGCCACAATGTGCGGCTATTGCGGCTTTATCGAACATATCGAATGGCCCGAGGCTGAACTGGCCTGGGGGGTTTATGACGGCTATGAGGGCAAAGGATTTGCCTATGAAGCGGCGTTGGCCGCCCGCGCTGCGGGCCCCGCGCTCGGCGTCCCCCAACCCATGAGCCTGATTGATCCGGACAATGCCCGCTCCCGCCGGCTGGCCGAACGGCTTGGCGCCTGGGTTGAAGCTGAAACCCTTTTGCTCAACGAGCCGGTGGTGATTTACCGCCATCCGAAACCGGAGGGCGCATGAATGTCTGATGTGACAAACACACCTGCGCAAAACGGCCGCAAAACCGACGCGATACAAACAGTTGTTTTTATCCAAAAAGGAGAGCTTTTATGACTGACGCCAGCACCCGCGCCGCGACGCTTTTAAAAGAACATCGCGATAGCATCGACCGGCTTGACGCAATCCTTGTCTATACCTTGGGCGAGCGGTTTAAACACACCCGCTCGGTTGGAAAGCTCAAAGCAGAGCATGATCTGCCGCCCGCCGATCCAACCCGTGAAGCCGTGCAGATCGCACGCCTTGAAGAGCTTGCAGCTCAGGCCAATCTGGACCCTGAGTTTGCCAAGAAATTTCTGAATTTCATCATTCAGGAAGTCATCCAACACCATAAACAACATCAATCCTAGGGGCCATGCCCCGACCGCCATTCTAAAGGAGAATATACCAATGGCCATGAAAATCCGTCTTGCCCGTGGGGGCAGCAAAAAACGCCCATTTTACCGCATTGTTGCGGCCGACAGCCGCATGCCACGCGATGGCCGCTATGTGGAAAAACTGGGCACTTACAACCCGTTGCTTGCCAAAGACAGCGAAGATCGGGTGAAAATGAACCTTGAGCGCATCCAGTACTGGCTGGGCGAAGGCGCGCAGGTCACCGACCGCGTGAGCCGGATGTTAGAAGCCGCTGGCGTGCTTGAGAAAAAAGAGCGTAACAACCCGCAAAAAGCTGTAGCTGGCCAGAAAATGCAAGAGCGCGCTGAAGAAAAAGCCGCCAAGGCCGCCGAAGCGGCTGAAGCCGCAGTAGAGCCCGTCGAAGCAGAGGCCGAAGCACCTGCAGAGGCCGAAGCGGAAGCGCCTGTAGAGGCAGAGGCGGAAGCTCCAGCCGAAGCAGAAGCAGAAGCGGAAGCAGAAGCCCCTGCCGAAGACGCCGCAGCTGAAGACGCCGAAAAATAAAGGGGTTTGGGCTCAGAATGGGCAGTTTTGCACCAGTTTTCCAGTCTAAATTCACCGTGCTGAACCCACAGCGGCGCGCCAAGCGCCGCTGTGACCTGCCTCCAACGGAAAAGCCCGAAATCCCTTGTGGAGTATTTTGATGCTGTTCCGCCCCATAAGATTGTTGATTTTTCTTGGCATCGCTTTTGTTGCCGGCATTATATATGAACGACAATCACTGGCCGAACGTTGCGAAAACGCGGGCGGACGTTATGTCAACGAGATGTGCGAAAGGTGACCGATGAAGTCTGACTTGATCTGCGTGGGCGCGATCGGCGGGGCCTATGGGGTTCAGGGCGAAGTGCGCCTTAAAAGCTTTACATCCGAGCCGACAGCGATTGCAGAATATGCCCCGCTTTATACCGAAGATCAGACCCGCGAATTTGATCTGGTACTGACTGGCCGGGTCAAAAAGGGGCTGAGCGCCCGAATGTCCGGGATTGTCTCAAAAGAAGAGGCCGACGCGTTGAAAGGTACGGATTTATTTGTCCCGCGCGACCGTTTGCCAAGCCTGCCGGATGATGAATTTTATCATACCGATCTCGTAGGGCTCACAGTCTATGACACCGGCGGCGCCCTGCTGGGTGAAGTCCGCTCGGTGCAAAACCACGGGGCCTCGGATCTTTTGGAAATCGATGGCCCCGGGCTTAAAACCACGGCCCTTTTGCCTTTCACCCGTGCGGCTGTGCCCACCGTCGATCTGGCGGCGGGAAAAATCATTGCGGACCCGCCCGAGGGCCTGCTGCCGGATGCGCCATGAGCGGGCCAGCGAAATCCCATGGCCGTAAATCCATATCGGCCAGTTTAAAGCCACAAGAGTTGATGAGCGCAAATCCAAAGCTCGCAGGGGTCTGGACCGCGCAGGTGATCACGCTTTTCCCGCAATGTTTTCCCGGAATACTGGGCGAAAGCCTGACCGGAAAAGCTTTAAAAGACGGCAAATGGGCGCTTGAGACAACCGATCTGCGCCGTTTTGGCGAGGGCAGGCATAAAAACGTTGACGACACGCCTGCGGGCGGCGGCGCTGGCATGGTGCTGCGCGCCGATATACTGGGCGCTGCCATTGATGACACCCGCCGCACTGCGCCCAAAGACCGGCCGATGGTCTATCTGTCCCCGCGCGGGGCACGCTTTGATCAGGCCATGGCGCGCGACTGGGCCGGTGCAAACGGCATCACGCTGCTGTGCGGCCGCTTTGAAGGCGTCGATCAGCGGGTGCTGGACCATTACCAGATCGCCGAGGTCTCGCTGGGCGATTTTGTCATGACAGGGGGGGAAATAGCCGCCCAGGCCATGCTGGATGCCACGGTGCGGCTGTTGCCGGATGTTTTGGGCAATGCCGCCTCGGTCGAGGACGAAAGCCACTCAAACGGGTTGCTTGAGCATCCCCAATATACCCGCCCCGCAACGTGGAACGGGCGAAGCATCCCCGAGGTTCTGCAATCCGGCCATCACGGCAATATCGAAAAATGGCGGCGCGAAATGGCCGAGCAGCTGACCCAATCCCGCCGGCCTGATCTTTATGAGAAACAGTCCAAAAAAACAAAAGACCCCTAATTGGGCTAAAAAAGCCGGTAAATAAGCGGTTTTACCCCTAAAATCTGCGAAAACCGCTTGATAAACAAGCGTAGCCACTGTTATAGGCCGCCTAGATTGGTGTGTTGGGGATTTTCTTTGATCGCTCTTATAGACGCCAGTTCATCGCCGTATGGCAACAGCAATGACGACCGAACCCTCTGGCGGGCTTATCATTAGGTAGGGACCCGATAAAAGACCAAGAGCTCTGGGGCGCGCAAAACTTTGCGGAACAACCGCAGGCAAAGGAGAAACGCGATGGATTTAATCGCACAGCTCGAGGCGGAGCAAATCGCCTCACTTGGGAAAGACATTCCCGATTTCAAAGCCGGAGACACAGTGCGCGTCGGTTACAAAGTGACCGAAGGCAGCCGCTCGCGGGTTCAGAACTACGAAGGCGTTTGCATCGCACGCAACAACGGCAAGGGGATTGCCGGGTCGTTCACCGTGCGCAAAATATCCTTTGGTGAAGGCGTGGAACGTGTGTTCCCGCTCTATTCGACCAATATCGAAAGCATTACCGTGGTGCGCCGCGGCCGTGTGCGCCGTGCGAAACTTTACTATTTGCGCACCCGTCGCGGAAAATCTGCACGGATCGCAGAGCAGACCAATTACCGGGCACCCAAAGCCGGTGCGGAAAGCTAAGGAGCGGCGAGATGAAAAAAGAGATACACCCAGACTACCACTTCATCGACGTCAAAATGACCGATGGAACCATTGTCAAAATGCGCTCAACATGGGGCAAAGATGGCGATACGCTTTCGCTTGATATCGACCCCTCTGCGCACCCTGCCTGGACCGGGGGCGGCACCCGTCTTTTGGACGCGGATGGCCGGGTCTCCAAGTTTAAGAAAAAATACGAAGGTCTGGGCTTCTAAAGCACATATCTTTCGCAATATGCCTATCAACGCCGCAGATCAGCTCTGCGGCGTTTGGTGTTTGGTGGCCCAAAAGCCGAGCAGACCGGCGGCTTGCTGGCGGCAAACAACGTGTTAAGCTTTACCCCCGTGCCCAGTTCTTTTAGTATGGGCCCATCAGCACAAAAGGACCCTTAAATGGCGCAAAGACTGCATTTGGTATTTGGTGGCGAGTTGATTGACCCCACCGAGACCGTTTTTAAAAATGTGAACGAGCTGCATATTGTTGGCATTTTTCCCGATTACCAAACCGCATATGCAGCCTGGAAAGCCGAGGCACAGCGCACCGTAGACAATGCCCATATGCGCTATTTTATTGCCCATCTGCACCGTTTGCGCGATGAAGAACTTGCCACATCGAAAACCGAGGAACTGGAAGGGTGATAGATCAAATCGGCCCATCGGACTTATGGTAGACAATGGTTGCGACTGAGCGCGAAAACTCCATCGACTTTGCCGCCGCGCCCGTGGTGTGGATTCATATCGCCGACTGCGCAAATTTTGCCGGCATCGAGTATCTGTCCCTGCGCATGCTGCAGGCTCATCCAGACCTCTATATTGTTCTGACCGGATCACACGAGCGGGCGCAAAGCCTTGCAGGACAAGCGCGCATCCTTGGGCTGCAAATGCCC
Organism: Paracoccaceae bacterium; assembly: GCA_902525995.1. Lineage (GTDB taxonomy): Bacteria > Pseudomonadota > Alphaproteobacteria > Rhodobacterales > Rhodobacteraceae > CABZJG01. Next base: position 7,764 of record CABZJG010000058.1, read on the forward strand.
TTTGATGGCCATGCCATTGACCGCTTTTTAAGAAAATTCACGCCAAATTATCTTTTGTGGGCGGGTGGCGAGTTGCATCCCCCCCTGCTTAAAATGGCCGCTGCTCTGGGCGTGGAAATGCTCTTGATTGATGCGGTAAGCGAAGGCTTCAGCGCGCGCAAGTTCCGGTTTTTGCCAAATGTCAAAGCCCGGGCGCTACGCTGGTTTTCCGATTTTTACGCCGTGGATACCCAAGCGGCCCAGCAGCTGGCAAGACTTGGCATCTCTGCCTCTCGCATCCAGTTAAAAGGGGCTCTTCAACAAAGTGTCCTACCCCCGAACTTGGCCAAGGACCTGCCGGAAAATACACCCTATGCGGATCTGGCAACGCGGCCTGTTTGGCTCGCTGCCGCAGTATCTGCAGATGAAATTGAAACAGTTTTGTCCGCCCATCGCTTGGTGATGCGCCGGGCGCACCGGACCCTGCTGATTTTGGTCGCCCAGCAACCTGAGGATAGCGCTAAGGCGCTGCGCCAGTGTCAGAGCAGCGGATTGAATGCGCTGCTTACATCAAAAGCCGAAGGCCCTGATGCCAATACCCATGTCCTTGTGTCAGAGGGAGAGGATCCATTGGACTTTTGGTATCATCTTGCCTCGGTTTGTTTTTTAGGTCAGTCGCTAACGCCCCAAGGCCCAACCCTTGACCCTTATCCCGCAGCCACCCTTGGCTGTGCTATTTTATACGGCCCCTCGGTCTCACAGTTTTCAGACCGCTATCTAAGACTGGCCGAGGCCGGCGCGGCGCGGCAAATCCGTGATAGCGACACGCTGGCCGCTGCTGTGGGTCAGATTTCCGCCCCCAATGTGGCAGCGCAAATGGCTTTTGCCGCTTGGCAGGTGACCTCAGATGGGGCAGAATTAACCGATGCTGTGATTGACCGGGTGCTCAGCCATCTGGACGAGATTGGAGTTTAAGATGCACGCGCCACGGTTTTGGTTTACCCCGCCAAACAAGCTGCATCTTGCAGCGCGCCTGTTGTCCCCAATAGGTCAGCTTTACGCGTATGCGACCGCGCGGCGAACAGCGCAGCACCCAACGGTCACTGCGCAGTCTCCTGTGATTTGCGTTGGAAACCTAAATGCCGGCGGCACAGGCAAAACGCCAACCGTGATTACGCTGGTGCAGCTGCTGCTGGCTTTGGGCAAGCGCCCTCATGTTATCACCAAGGGCTATGGCGGCAATGAGCAGGGCCCGCTGGAGGTTAATCCAAGGTACCACAGCGCAGATCAAACCGGCGACGAGCCGCTTTTGCTGGCGGCTTTTGCGACCACATGGGTGGCCAAAGATCGGGTCAAAGCGCTCAGGGCGGCCGAAAAAGCTGGCGCTGATGTGATTATCATGGATGACGGTTTTCAAGACCCGACCATCCGAAAAGATCTGTCTTTGGTTATTGTGGATGCCGAGCGCGGTTTTGGAAATGCAATGTGCATTCCTGCAGGCCCCCTGCGCGAACCTGTTGCTGCTGGTCTGGCGCGGGCGGACGCCATTTTATCCATCGGGCCGCAAAAGCCGCAGCGTGCTTTTAAAAAACAATGGGGCGGCGCCCTTGACCTGCCGCATTTTGATGCAGAATTGAAGCCGCTGAGCATGGGTATGGATTGGTCAACCGGCCGCTATCTGGCATTTGCGGGTATTGGCCATCCGGAAAAATTCTTTGCAACGCTGCGCGGGCTTGGCGCACAGCTTGTACATTGCGAAGCTCTGGCAGATCATCAAAGCCTGTCCGCGACCCTTTTGGGCAGATTGCAAGCGCAGGCGCGGGCGCAGCAGGCGCAGCTTGTGACCACCGAAAAAGATGCCGCGCGTCTGCCCGATGACTTTCAGGGCGATGTGATTACGCTTCCTGTGCGCCTAGAGGTGCAAGATACCGATCAATTTACCGCGATGGTCAAAAAGGCGATCTCAACCGATATATTATAGGTTGTTTTCGCCCAGCTTTGGTGAAGGCTTTTGCAAGCTCAGCTCTGCGTCTGAAAACGTAAACGGTGATCGAACGCTTGGGATGCCGTCCAATTCGACCTGCATCTGCCGATGTATCACCTGCGGGTCGGCAAACACCTCATCCATGGTATTG
>CABZJG010000059.1 GCA_902525995.1 Paracoccaceae bacterium
AACTCGCGCTGCAACTTGTAAGACGAACGGCCCTTCATCTTGCGGACCAGATCGGCAACAGCCAGCTTTGGCGGTACCGAAACAAACATGTGAACGTGATCTCTTGAAAGCACCCCATGCAAGATTTCGACACCGTTCTCACCACAGACCTGTCGGCATATGTCGCGCGCTCTGAGGCGCACATCGCCACAAAGAACTTTGTAACGGTACTTTGTCGCCCACACGATATGGTAACGGTGGTAGTAGACGCAGTGGGAAGAGGTCGCATATTGCATAACCATGTCCTTTCAAAAATGAGCCTTTGCCTAACCGGCGGCTCATTTTTGAAAGGACATGGTTATAACATGATTCGTTCTCGCTAAAGCAGTTCCGACTGGAAGTCGGAGGCTTTGAACCGAATGAGTGGTAGTAAAATGGCGCTGTGCGGCGGCTTGTGGCCTTTGAGGTGATGGCAAATGATGCAGATGTTGTGGGCTATGAGCCGGTCTGGATCGAAGGGTCTGTGGTGGGGTTTTGCACATCGGGCGGCTATTCGCATTATGCAGACAAATCAATCGCGCTGGCGCTTATCCCTGCCGAACGGGTGACGCCGGGACAGAAGGCCGAAATTGAAATTCTTGGCCAGATGTGCACCGCGCATCTTCTTGAAAGCCCTTTGCTGAAAGCGCGGCCTGACTAAAATAACACCCGATGAAAGCGGTTTTTGAAAATGCCGGGTTCATTTTGTAAAAAAGTGTTTTGCCAAATGCGGCGTTAGCTGTACCTTGAGCTATGGTTGAAATTGGCATTTTAATTTTGGCAGCGGGCAAATCGTCCCGGATGCGCGGTGATGATAAGCTCACTCAAAAAATTGATGGGGTTGAGCAAATTAAGCGCATTGCCCATTCGGCATGCGCAACCGGCGCTGCTGTTGCGGTGACATTGCCAGATGCGGCGCATCCACGGGCAAGCTATTTGCTTGATCTTGACCTGCAGGTAATATCGGTTCCAGAAGCGCATTTGGGCATGGGCAGATCTATTTCGGCGGGGATTTCACTTCTGGCCGCCCTTGATCTGGACGGCGTGATGATTGTGCCTGCCGATATGCCAGAAATTACCCAAAATGATTTGGCCACTGTAATGCAAGCCTTTATCAAAGCGCCGCAGTCGATCGCTCAGGCCTGCACAGCAAAGGGTCAATCCGGGCATCCGGTCATCTTTCCCAAATCCCTATTTTCCGATCTTCAAACCCTCTCTGGTGATCGCGGCGCGCAAGCTGTCATTCGCTCCAACAGGCATTTGCGCTACCTTGTGGAGCTGCCGCAGCTGAACGCAACAACGGATCTGGATACCCCCGAAGACTGGCAGGAATGGTTTTCAAAGGCTCATTGAGGCCTTTTCCAAGACAGGCAGAGTTTTCGGCAGTTGAAACACCAAATCCGCACCGATCCGCTGACCCTACCGCGCAGCCTAATTTGAACGGTAAATCCCTAAGGTGCGATTAGTCCTCGAAAACAGCTGCTTGGCACGTTTAGCCGTCATAACCGGTCTGCTGATGCGCATTGGTTTGGGGTCACTCAGCGCTAAAAGCTCCTTCTGCTGAGCGGTTAAAAGAGAGCCATCTGCATCAAACTGACGAATACTTGATGACGTCCATATGCCGTTTGCCAGAATAATTTCATGGTCTTCAAATACTATTGCAAAGGCTGACATAGTATTGGGCTCGTACCGCACACCTGCCCTGTCCTGAATTAAATCTTTAGCCCGAACCAGATGTTCACGAAATTGAACAGCACCAGGTTCATCCAGAACTAACAAGAGTTGGTCTGGCGGCATGAAAATATCTTCAGTTGGAAGGTTGCAGCCCAAAGCGCCTTTGCGAATGAAGACTGTTTGATGTTCTTCGTGCATCCGATGATTGAGAAACCGCAGCAAATGCGTCGGGGATTGATACCCGTGATCTCGGGTCAAAATAGGGGTTCCCGCGGATAATTTGGAAACCGAGAACAATCCATTTTTGGTTGCGATCAAGCTGTCTGCAAAAAACAGGCAAACATAGCTTTGACTTCGCAAGAAAGCATCTGCTGCGCCTTGTCCAGTGGGCGTTGTAACGCTTGGCGCAATAGTCGAATGGGACCGATCCCAAAGAGTATTGCGATCAAAATGCTGTTCCGACATTGGTCTTGGTTCCAATCAAATCTATAAATTCATCCCTGCAATCTTTATAAACAACCCGTTACCATCCAAAGAATTTGCAGCCTGATCTCAGAAATATTTGGCTGAAATTAAATATAAATTTTAAAAGCGTACAAATACTTGAAATCACAATAATGAGCGTGATCATAAGCTTTGTTTATATCCTTTCGTATCGGTTTGTCAAAGCGAAGCGGCAAGAAGGTGCAAATATAAGCGCTGCTTACTGAAACCAATTCATTGGGTTTTGAAAAATGGCTGGTAATTGCTCCTCTCCTGACCTGTTTTTCCAACAGTTAAAGCCTATGCGCCCAAATATCGTTGCCAGCGACCGTCCCGTTGTCTTTTATCGGCGATATAAACCAATCCAGCAGGTTCAGGATCGGCCAAGTCTTGCAGGTTTTAATTGTCCAAGGCTTGCTTGATTGAAAATCTGCTGAAAGCACGATAGGAACAGGCCAAAGCGACCCTGATGCAGGCATATCACGATCATGCGTACAAAATTGTTCACGCCGAAAGACATTGCCAATATGCGCTGGTTCTGGAGTGATTATCTAAAGCAAAAAACCGGTTGGCTGTTTGTTATTTTCTTGATGATTTTTCTTCAAGGGTTTGTTCTTCAACAGTTTCTGGCCATCACGGAAACTGGCCTAAGGGTGATTTTCACCCAAGGTGATCTGCGCGATCTGCTTGAAGTTTGTGCGTTAATCTTTGGCATCTTTGCTGTGCGGGCTGCGACATCCTATTTTATTCCCAGCCTCTCGGCCCGACTTGCAGGCGAAGCCATTTTTCAAATGCGGTCAGACTTAATCACCCGCGTGCTTTATTTCGATCAGAAGTTTTTTGACACTACGCATTCCACAGACCTCATCCTGCGCTTGGTCAATCAGGTTCAGGATCTGGGGCTTTTTGTGGGACAGGCCACAGTGAATGCCCTGCGGGATTTCGTCATTATCGTGATTGTATCGGGCTATTTGATTTACAAATCGCCCCTGCTGTTCTGCTCGGCCCTGGTGGCATTGCCGGTTATTTTCTTGATGATGCATTTCGTTTCTGCGCGCATCAAGATTATCCGGCGTAATTTTGAATCCGTGCTGGGCCGCTACATGAGCAATATCGACGAAATGGCCGGCGGCATGCGGACGATCAAAATGGCACGTCAGGAAAAGCCAGAAATCAACCGTATGGTAGAGGCCTCGTCGGGGATAAAATCGCTATTTGTTAAACTCCAGCAAAGCGAAGCCCTAATGCTGCCGTCCATCGATCTGTCTTCGGCCGTTGTCTATATGCTTGTAGTGGGCGGCGGCGGGTATATGGCGCTGTCGGACCAGTTTGATATTGATGGCGCGTCGATTATTTCCTTTTTGCTTGGACTGGTGATTATTTTTGATCCGGCCAGGTTATTGGCGCAGTTTTTCGCCAAACTGCAAGCCAGCCTGATCCTGCTTGACAGTATCCGCAGCTTAATGCTGACCGAAAGGGAGGTTAGCGACCGCGACGATGCCAAAGTCTTTGACGCCAAAGATATCGAGATTGAAATCGCTGGCGGGCACTTTGGCTATACCGCTACTGACGCACTCTTCAACGATTTAAACCTAACCTTCAAAGCGGGGCAAAAAACCGCCATTGTTGGCGCCACAGGATCAGGAAAAACAACAGTTCTAAGCCTTATCACACGGCTTTATGAGCTTTCGTCCGGCACAGTCTTGTTCAATGGTGATGACATCAAAGACTTCACCCTTCGCTCGGTTCGTGACAAGTTTTCTATCGTTGCGCAGGATGTGGTTATTTTTGACAAAAGCATCAAAGATAACATCCGCTATGCCGATCCTGATGCCAGCGATGACGCGGTTCTGAAGGCCGCGCAACTGGCGCGCATTGATGATTTGATGCTATCGCGCGGGGAGGCTTCGGTGGGTCCAAAAGGAAATTTGCTATCTGGCGGCCAGAAACAGCGGATTGCCATTGCCAGAGCGTTTTTAAAACCAGCCCCGGTTTTATTGCTGGATGAGGCCACCTCGGCGCTGGATGCCATCACCGAAGAAAGTGTTAATGTGGCCTTTCAAGAATTGCAGCACGGAAAAACCACCATTGTCGTGGCGCATAAACTGTCCGGCATTCAAGATGCAGACCATATTTATGTGCTCGACAGTGGACGGGTGATCGAAGCGGGCACGCATGCAGATTTGATTTCGGAAAATGGGCTATACGCCAGTATGTGCATGGCCCAAAGCAAACCCAAAGAAAGCTCGCACTCTAAATTATTTTTATGCAGCGCTGCTAGCCATTAAATTTGCGCAGCGCCAAAACCGCGTTTAGCCCGCCAAAGGCAAAGGCATTACTCAAGGTTGCTTCGACACTCACTTCGCGGGCTTGATTGGGCACCACATCAAGCGCACATTCCGGATCAGGTTCTTCATAGCCAATGGTGGGGGCTATCACCCCGTCCCGCACCGCCATAATGCAGGCCAGCAATTCAACCGCGCCGGTGCCGCCAATAAGATGGCCATGCATGGATTTGGTTGAACTGATCATCAACTGGTCCGCATGGCGTCCAAACACACCCGCCACGGCTGCGCATTCGGTTTTATCATTTGCGGCTGTGCCTGTGCCATGGGCGTTGATATAGGTCACATCCTCGGGCGCAAGCCGTGCATCACTCAGCGCGCCGGCAATGGCGCGCCCTGCCCCTTGCTTTGAGGGCATCACAATATCCGAGGCATCAGACGACATCGCAAAACCGGCCACCTCAGCCTGAATGTCCGCACCTCGCGCTTTGGCATGCTCTAGCTCTTCAAACACAAAAACCGCCGCGCCCTCGCCCTGCACCATTCCGTTTCGATTGGCTGAAAACGGCCGGCAGGCATCATGGCTCATTACCCGAAGCCCTTCCCAAGCTTTGACACCGCCAAAGCACAGCATGGACTCCGAGCCCCCTGTGAGCATGGTCGGCGCCATGCCCGAGCGCACCATTTGAAACGCCTGTGCCATTGCATGGTTCGAACTTGCGCAGGCTGTAGACACCGTAAAGCTGGGGCCTTTGAGGTTGTATTCAATGGAAATATGACTGGCCGCTGCATTGTTCATCAACTTGGGCACAACAAAGGGATGAACGCGGTTTTTGCCCTCTTCGTAGACCGCGCGGTAATTGTTATCCCATGTGCTGACACCTCCGCCTGCCGTGCCCAGGACAACACCGGATTTTGCAGCAAGCTCTCCTGCATAGCTTAGTCCCGCTTGCCCCAACGCTTCTTTGGTGGCCAGCAGCGCAAACTGGGTGAAGCGGTCATACAGCGTCATTTGCTGGCGGTTAAAGGCCTGCTCTGCTTTAAAGTCGCGCACCTGACCGCCAATTTTTATTGCCAGCCGCTCCACATCGCGAAATTCAAGCGGTCCAATACCGCAGCGTCCCTCGCGCATCGCCTCTTCGGTCTGCGCCACGCTCTGGCCAAGGGCATTGATGGTGCCGGCCCCGGTGATCACAACCCGCTTCACGACTGCGCAGCCACCAATGCGTTGATGCCTTTGATGATGCTCTCAACGCTTGAGATATCAAAATCACTTTCGCTGGGATTATTGGCATTAAAGGGGACCTGAATATCAAACGCCTCTTCAATGGCGAAAATACTTTCAACCACCCCTAAACTGTCTATTCCAAGGCTTTCCAGGGTGCTGTCCAGCGTGATGTCCGCAGGGTCGAGCACCGCTTGCTCGGCAATAATTTCAATCACTTTGTCTTGAACGCTCATTGCACTTCTTCCCTTATCGACTTGCAAGGCCAGATTTATTTTTTACCCGTTGGCTTGAAAATAGCTGTTTGCAGCTTTTTGACGTCGCGAAATAATCTGGGCAGGCGACGCAGAGCTTTATAGGTTTCTATATGTTGATCCATCTTCATGGCCGGATACCCAAGCATAACACGGCCTGCCGGCACATTGGACAGCACTTTTGTAGCGCCGCCCGTAATCACATGATCACCCACAAAAACATTATCACTAATACCGGTTTGCCCACCTAAAACAACGTGGTTGCCGATGCGAGCTGAGCCGGCAATACCCACCTGCGCGCAAATCAGGCAATCATTGCCGATCTGCACATTATGTCCGATCTGTGAAAGGTTATCACATTTGACCCCATTGCCGATCACCGTATTGCGCACTGTACCGCTGTCGACGCAGCTGTTGGCGCCCAGTTCGACATCATCGCCGATCGTCACGCTGCCCAAAGAATGAATACGCGACCAGCTCTGCGCGGTGATATCTCCGCGTTCTTCGCCAAGGCTATCGCGCACATGCTCGACGGCAGAGACCTCTGGGGTGACGAAAGAAAACCCATCTCCGCCCACCACAACGCCGGGCTGGGCCACGAACCGGTCCCCTATGGTGACCCGCGCTCCAACTTTAACCGCTTCGCGCAATCGGGCATCCCTGCCCAATGTGACGCCGCTGCCAATGTAGCACTGAGCGCCAATTTGGGCGTGATCGCCGATAATGGCGTCTTTTCCGATATAGGTAAACGGCCCAATGGACACGTCCTGTCCTACGGTGGCGCTGCTTTCAATCACGGCGGTTGGATGAATACCGCTTGGGACGGACTGTTCCGGATCCACCATGGCCGATAGCCCCGACAGGGTAAAACGCGGCCGAGGGGCAACGATTGCGGCACGAAGCCCCAACGCCTGCCAGTCGGCGCCGGGCCAAAGCATGGCGACTTGCGCCTGTCCCTTGGGCAAATCAGCGGCATATTTGGCATCCATTGCCAAGGCAATATCGGTGGATTTGGCCTGCGATGGCTCGGCCACGCCAGAAATAATAATATCGCCATCGCCGAAAACTTCAGCGTCAAGAGCTTTGGCGATCTGTTTAACCTGATAGTCCATGACCATTCCCGTATTGGGGTATGGATTACCCTTGATTTGAGGTTATGACCACCCCTGCTTTTTGCAAAGCGAGAAATATTTGGGCATCGCGCCCATATATATCACGGCGAAAACCGATCCGTCCGTCTGGGGTCGTCACTGCAGTCCGGTATATAATATGCACCGGAACCGGTTGGCGCAAAAATATTATATTTTCTTCCCCCAAATCCAGTGCAGTTTGGAAGCGCTTCTTGGGCGTGCTGGTCTGTTTTGACAAAAGCGCATAGGCAAAATCAAAAGGCTGATGCAAGCGGATACAGCCATGGGAAAAAGCCCGTTCTTCGCGCGAAAAAAGCTTTTTTTGCGGCGTGTCGTGCAAATAGATATTATGCACGTTGGGAAACATAAATTTTACCAACCCCAAAGCATTGCTATGGGATGGCTTTTGTTTCAAATCAAATGGGAAATCTTCTTCGGTATAGTCATTAAAGTTGATATCGAACCGATCCACCTCTTGGCCTTCAGGGTCAATGAGCGTTAGCTCGCTTAGCGCAAATGGATCCATCTGAAGCTCTGGCAAATATTCCCCAACGGTGATCGAACGCGGGACATTCCATGTTGGATTGACGACCATATGCTCCATCCGATCCGAAAATTCGGGGCTTCTGCGCTTTTCATCATTGGCCCCAATCACTGATCGGGTTTCGAAAACCACCACATCATTATCAAAAATCTTAGCCGAAAAATCTGTTAGGTTTACTTGGATTTGCCGCTCGCTTTTTGGCTGATCCAGCCAGTTTTCCCTATTGCTCCAGCGTTCACGTTCCATCGCCACACTAATGGCTTTTAAGCGATCTTTTACTGAAACGTTCAATTCCGCCAATGTCATTGGTCCGGCCACACCATCGGGAGACAGACCGTGATCTTTTTGAAACCGCTGCACTGCGCTGCGCAGGATTTTTCCGTACCGGTCCGACAGGGTATTTTCCATATACCCCTGCTCTATCAAGCGGTTTCTCAACGCAACAACCGCCGGACCCCATTCGCCCGGGCGCAATTGTTCTTCGATCAGCTTTGGCCCCCAGCCCCCCGCTTTAAGCACCGACAGAAAATCCTGACGCGCGGCAAGCAGATTGCGGTAATTTTCTGTTTGGGGTGGCAAAAGCGCAAAAAACTGGTCCGCATCCGTCGACAAAAGCGGGTTTAGAAAGGCTTCGTCTTCAAGATAATTGACCTTTCGAAAAATATTCTTGTCGACTTTTTTCGGAACCACCAAGCCGGTATGAACGTCTGCAGAATAGCGCAAAAAGGACAGCGTCATCTGGCCCTCTAGGATGCCAAGATCATACTGTGATTTTGCAGTGCGACCCAGCGCCAGAAGGCGGTTGAGGCTATACTTATACTTCGGAAGCCCATGGGTATCCGCATTTTCGAGCGCTCGGACTAGGGCTGTACGCCGCGCCTGTGATGGGGCATCTGTTCCCGTCCAAATTGGAAGGAACTCGCGGCCTTGATAAAAATCAAGTGCAGTTTCGCGACTTTCGAGCGTTTTGGTAAGCGCCAGACGAAAGGTTAGACTTTCTACAGCGCCCAAGGATGCGAAGAGGTTTGAAAATATGAAAAATGCACTGCCAATAAGCGCCCAAAAACGCGTGGTAAAATAGGCGGATTTACGCATCTTATATTGGATCATGGTTTAACGCCCTAATGGTCAATTTACTGCTGTCTAATTTATGCTAGAGACTTACTGATTTGTCCAATCACATTCAAGATAGCGACGGGCTTTTGCACGCTTGAAACACTGCGATCCCTGCACCGAAGTCCAGCAGAAAAGCAAAAAGATGCGCAAATAAGGCGGCAAAGTCTTTCGCGATGATTTTTGACTTGGTCAAGCAGGGTTTTTATGCCATAAGCTTGCCTATCTGGGGAGATATAACGGATCTGTACCTATGCCAATGGGCGCAGACGAGAAAAGACAACGCGTGATGGCTGAAAGATCAAACACAGCGATAACCCGGCGAGAGTTGCTTGGTGCCTTCGCTGCGACAGCGCTTGTCGCTGCGCCTGTTTACTCACGAGCGGCCGGCTATGTCAAAGGCGCAGGGGACTGCCGCTTTATCAATATGTACTCGCGGCGCAGTGGTGAAGATTGTAAAGCTGTTTACTGGATTGACGGCGAATATATCAAAGATGCCGTCGATGAGATTAGCCTAATCATGCGAGACTGGCGGCGTGATGAAGTGAAAGACATTGACCTTCGCACCATTGATATCATGGCCGCCACCCATCGGCTTTTGGACACCAGCGAACCTTTTCAACTGCTCTCCGGATATCGCAGCGCCAAAACCAATGCGATGCTCCGGCGCCGGTCGCGGTCGGTGGCAAAGAAATCATTGCATATCACCGGCCAAGCGGCAGACCTTAGGTTGTCGTCCCGTTCGGTGCGTCAGCTGGCACGTGCTGCTCGCTCCTGCCAAGCCGGCGGCGTGGGCAGCTATTCACGCTCGCGTTTTGTGCATATGGACTGCGGGCCGGTTCGCACCTGGGGCAGATAAGCGCAGCGCTCGGCGCGCGCTTCAAGGGTTTCCACAGCTTTCGTAAAGTTCCGTGTCGCAGCAGAGCTGTGCTATGAGCAAATAACTACGCAGCAATCTTGCAATGCGGCGCCATATGCTCGACAAAGACTTCACGCAATGTG
>CABZJG010000060.1 GCA_902525995.1 Paracoccaceae bacterium
TTGCGCAAAGCCTGATTTTAGCCAAGGATCTTTTAAAAAGTCCGAGGTGGTCATGTCCGAATTATTTGAAAGCGCTTCAGGGCTTCAAACCGCCTTGGCCAAAGGCAGTCTTTCTGCAGCCGAGTTAATGCAAAGCACGCTTGAGCGCATTGCTGCAGTAAACCCTGCGGTCAATGCCATTGTATCACTGCGCGCGCCCGACGCACTTATAGCCGAGGCGCGCGCCGCCGATCAAATGCCAAAGGATCAGCGCGGACCTCTGTTTGGTCTGCCGATTGCGATCAAGGATCTGGCGAATGCCAAAGGGCTTCCTACATCGCATGGCTCACCCATTTTTGCCGGTCAGATTGCAGAAAAAGATGATCTGATGGTGGGCCGAATTCGCGCTGCCGGCGCGATCATCATCGGCAAAACCAACACGCCTGAAATGGGTTTGGGCAGTCATACCTTTAATCCGGTTTTTGGGCCCACCCGCAACCCTTATGACCTACACCGCTCGGCGGGGGGCTCTTCTGGTGGTGCGGCCGCAGCCTTGGCCACTGGAATGCTGGCGATTGCTGATGGATCAGATATGATGGGCAGTCTGCGCAATCCGGCGGCCTGGAATAACGTCTATGGGTTTCGCCCCACTTGGGGGTGCGTGCCCTCAGAGCCAGACGGCGATGTGTTTCTGCATCAGCTTTCGACCAGTGGCCCGATGGCCCGCTCGCCAGACGATATTCTAACGTTGCTGCGGGTGATGGCCGGTGCTGATCCGCGGGTGCCAAGCAGCCGCGTAGCACAGGGCTTACCGCATCAACTCCTTGGGGATTTGCGCGGCAAGCGATTGGGCTGGCTGGGCAACTGGGGCGGAGCGCTGCCATTTGATCCGGGATTGCTTGAGGCCACCGAGGGCGCGCTTGATGCATTACGCAGCCTTGGCGCCGAAGTGGATGAGCTTGCGCCGCCCTTTGAGCGCGAGCGTCTGTGGCAAAGCTGGACGACCCTGCGCTCTTGGGCCGTCGCGGGCGGGGATACAGGGCTTTACGAAAAGCCAGACCTGCGTGCACAGATGAAGCCGGCGCTAATCTGGGAAATTGAAAGAGGTGTGGCACTTAGCGCGCTTGATGTGCACCGCGCCAGTTTGATTCGCTCTGAATGGTTTTTGCAACCTGCTGCGCGTTATTTGAACGCTATGATGCGCTTTTGATGCCCTCAGCGCAGGTCTGGCCCTTTGAAGTAGAAGAAGTGCATCCCACGCATATTAATGGCACGGCGATGGATACTTATCATCGCTGGATGGAGGTTGTGATCCCTGCTGGATTAATTGGCCTGCCGGTTCTGAACTTGCCTGCTGGCTTTGGGGGCAATGGACTTCCGATTGGTCTGCAGCTCATCGGCGCTAAAGGCTCAGACGCCGTGCTTTTATCCATGGGTCAGGCGTGGCATCAAGAAACCAACTGGCCATCGCAGCGACCACCGGTATTGGATTAGGGTCTGTTACCGCCTCATGTGAAAGCCGCGCTTGATCAGCCTAGTTTTCCAATTCTTCAATTGGCAATCGGGCAACAACAGACTAAACAGAGCCATGGATTGGATTAATCGACTAACCGTCTTTTCAAATTGGGACTTAAGCGCCGTTGGCTTGATCCTTGTGTGCTATGTTTTCATTGGTCTTCTGATCGAAAATGCACCGAGCTCCCATCCGTCCGTCTCGCAGTTAATGGCCGAACACAGACGCAGCTGGATGCGCCACATGGCTGCGCGTGACGTGCGCATTTTTGATGCACAGGTTCTCAATGGGTTGCGGCAGGGCACGGCATTTTTTGCCTCTGCCACCATGCTGGCCACAGGGGGTGTTTTGGCGCTCATTGGCAATGCCGATAAATTGATCGACGTGGCCGATGATCTTAGTTTGAGCCCCGCCTCTGACTGGGTTTGGGAAATGAAGCTGTTGCTGACCTTATTTTTGATCACGAACGCCTTGTTGAAATTTGTCTGGTCGCATCGGCTGTTTGGCTATTGCGCCATTTTAATGGCAGCTGTGCCCAATGCACCGGATGATCCGCAAAGCCTGCTGATATCGCGCAAGGCAGGCGAGGTTAATATAACCGCGGCCCGCAGCTATAATCGCGGCCTGCGGGCGATTTATTTTTCAATTGCGTCTATTGCTTGGCTGGTGGGTCCATGGGCGCTGATTGCGGCAACTATAATTACCGTCGGTGTCTTGCTCCGGCGCGAATTTATGTCGAAGTCCCGCGCTGTGCTTCTGGACAAAGATTAATCTCACCCGCACAGGGGCGCTGCCGAATTTGCAAAACCGCAAAGTTTCGGCCACGCAACCCTTTCATTCCTGTGCTAAAACCATTGCACCGAAGTGCTGGCTTGGGTATCTGGGGGCAACGACAGATAAAATTGGAGGCACATTTGGCACGCGCATTTGTATGTCCCGGGCAGGGGGCGCAGAGCATTGGAATGGGAAAAGATCTGGCAGAGGCCTTTCCCGAAGCAAAAGCGGTTTTCGAAGAAGTTGATGAGGCTTTGGGGTTCGATCTCAGCGGATTGATCTGGGAGGGCGATCTTGAAACCCTCACCCTGACCGAAAATGCCCAGCCTGCCTTGATGGCAACGTCGCTTGCTGCCTTTCGGGCGCTAGAGGCCTCTGGCGCGGGCATTGAAAACGCCGATTATGTGGCCGGGCATTCCTTGGGTGAATATTCTGCGCTTGCCATAGCGGGGGCCTTTAGTGTTGGCGATGCAGCGCGTTTGCTGCGCGCGCGCGGGCGCGCTATGCAGGCCGCCGTGCCCGTAGGGGTCGGGGCCATGGCCGCCTTGCTGGGGCTTAATTTTGAAGCCGCGCGCGACGTGGCCGAAGCAGCCGTCGAGGGCGAGGTGTGTCAAGCCGCCAATGACAATGACCCGAGTCAGGTTGTGGTGTCTGGCCATAAAGCGGCTGTTGAGCGGGCAGTTGATCTGGCCAAGGAAAAAGGCGCCAAACGAGCGGTGTTGTTGCCGGTTAGCGCACCGTTCCATTGCGCCTTGATGGCGCCTGCTGCTGATGCGATGCAAGATGCATTGGCATCGGTGACAATCGCGGCGCCCAAAGTGCCCGTTGTGGCCAATGTCAGAGCTGAAGCGGTCGCCGATGCTGAGGACATCCGCGGCTTGTTAATCGAGCAGATTACCGGATCTGTGCGGTGGCGAGAATCGGTTGAGTGGATGTCAGCCAATGGGGTGAGCGAGATATGGGAAATAGGGGCAGGCAAAGCCCTCAGCGGCATGGTGCGGCGGATCAACCGGGATATTTCATGCCGCAATATTGCCCAGCCGGAGGACGTATCTGCAGCAATAGATAGCTTGAATTAAGGAGCGAAAATGTTTGATTTAAATGGAAAAAAAGCACTTATTACAGGCGCTTCCGGTGGCATAGGCGGCGCAATTGCGCGGCAACTGCACACCGCAGGAGCCAGCGTTGCGCTAAGCGGCACCCGCAGCGAACCGCTCGAATCTTTGGCCGCAGAACTGGGCGCTAATGCCCATGTTCTGCTGTGTAACCTAAGCGATATGCAGGCGGTCGAAGCGCTGCCCAAAGAGGCCGCCGAGATGATGGGCGGTGTGGATATTTTGGTCAACAATGCTGGGGTTACCCGCGATAATTTGTTCATGCGGATGTCCGATGATGAATGGCAAAGCGTGATTGACGTCAACCTGACCGCCACCATGAAGCTGTGCAAAGGCGTTTTGCGCGGCATGATGAAGGCGCGCTGGGGGCGGATCATCAATATCAGCTCGGTGGTGGGTGCCACGGGCAACCCCGGTCAGGGCAATTATGCAGCCTCAAAAGCCGGTATGGTGGGGATGTCAAAATCCCTTGCCGCCGAAGTGGCTAGCCGCGGCATTACTGTTAATGCGGTCGCTCCGGGTTTTATCACAACGGCAATGACCGATAAGCTGACCGACGATCAAAAAGCGGCAATTATGGGCCAAATCCCGGCCGGACGGATGGGAGATGCAGATGAAATTGCCGCTGCCGTGTTGTATCTGGCCAGCGCCGAGGCAGGATATGTCACCGGAACCACCCTGCATATCAACGGCGGTATGGCAATGCTTTGAGCTGCCAAGTCTCAATTGCGGGTAAATGTATTTTGCGTCTAGGGCGTTCTTATGGCTCCAGAGCCCTTGAATTAAAGCGTCGGAGCGCATTTATGCACTTTAGGCGCAACTTCTTTGTTCGAAACCGTTTGCCAAACTCGAAACCTGTGTTATAGGCGGCGCAGTTATTCCGGCAGGAGCGGTTGCACTGATCGGGGTAAGTCTGTAGTGCAGGCTTAATGAGCGGCCCATAAGGCCAGTGTGACAGCCCCATTGGGCTGATAAATGGGCGAAAGCCTGATGAATATGAGGACCAAACAATGAGCGATATCGCAGAACGCGTGAAAAAAATTGTTGTAGAGCATTTGGGTGTTGAAGAAGATAAAGTGGTTGAAAACGCATCTTTCATTGATGATCTGGGCGCTGACAGCTTGGACACCGTTGAATTGGTGATGGCGTTCGAAGAAGAGTTTGGGATTGAAATTCCTGATGATGCCGCTGAGAACATTCAAACGTTTGGCGATGCGGTTAAATTTATCGGCGACGCCGCTTAATCCATCACGCTAAAATTTTTGTAAGCCCCTGTCATATTCGGCAGGGGTTTTTGTATTCCGCTTTGAAATTTTGTGAATTTTTAACCAATGAATTGAAAGATTATCCTTTGGATAGAAAAGCTACTCTTGCCCCTTTGGGGTAACTCACGCTATGTGCAAGGCAACATGATAGTTAAAAAGGGACAGGCCCATGCGTCGTGTGGTAATTACAGGTCTTGGATTGGTGACACCTTTGGCAAGTGGTGTGGACGCCAGTTGGAAACGTCTATTGGATGGTCAGTCAGGCGCAGGGTTAATCACCCGGTTTGATGCGGATCGCGTGGCAACAAAATATGCCTGCGAAGTGCCTTTGGGTGATGGCGCAGATGGCAGCTTTAACGCGGATGACTGGATGCAGCCCAAAGAACGCCGCAAGGTGGATGATTTTATTCTTTATGGCATTGCAGCCGCAGAGCAGGCCGTCAGAGACGCAGGCTGGATGCCCGAAGACGAGCATAGCCGGTTGCGCACCGGTGTGATGATCGGCTCGGGTATCGGTGGATTGAATTCCATTGCCGAAACAGCATTGCTGATCCATGAACGCGGCCCGCGCCGCGTGTCGCCGTTCTTTATTCCCGGGGCGCTGATCAACCTTATTTCGGGTCAGGTCAGTATTCGCTATGGCTTTAAAGGGCCAAACCATTCCGTTGTGACCGCGTGTTCAACCGGGGCCCATGCGATTGGGGATGCAGCGCGGCTGATTATGACCAATGATGCAGATGTGATGATCGCCGGCGGCGCTGAGGCGGCTATTTCGGAAATCGGTATTGCCGGCTTTAACGCCTGTAAAGCGCTCTCCACAAAACGCGCAGATGCGCCTGAAACCGCATCGCGCCCCTATGACGAAGATCGTGATGGATTTGTGATGGGCGAAGGCAGCGGTATTGTGGTGCTAGAAGACTATGATCATGCGCGCGCGCGCGGCGCAAAAATTTACGCCGAAGTGCTAGGCTATGGTCTGTCGGGGGATGCCTATCACATCACCGCGCCCTCAGAGGACGGCGAAGGCGGCGAACGCGCCATGCGCGCGGCCTTGGCCAAAGCGGGCGTAGAACCGTCAGCGGTGGATTACATCAATGCCCATGGCACATCGACCATGGCCGATGTGATCGAATTGGCTGCTGTTGAGCGTATGATGGGGCCGGCCGCGGCACAGTTGACCATGAGTTCGACCAAATCCTCGACCGGGCATTTGCTTGGCGCAGCAGGGGCAATTGAAGCGATCTTTACTATTTTGGCCATTCACGACCAAGTCGCTCCGCCCACAATTAATCTGGACAATCCTGCGGTGGACACGCCGGTTGATTTGGCCGCCAATCAAAAACGCGAGCGGAAGATTGATTTTGCTCTTTCCAATTCGTTTGGTTTTGGCGGCACCAACGCCTGTCTGGCTTTGGGCCGCGTTGAGTAATGTGGCGCAGCGCAGCTTCTAATATTTTGACGTTTATGGGGCTGGCCCTGTTGCTATTGGGCGGTTTGGTTGTCTGGGGAAAATCCAATTATACGGCTTCTGGACCTTTGGCCGAAGCTATTTGTTTGCGGATTGATCGTGGCTCAAACATGCGTGCGCTATCGCAAACCCTTGAAGACAGGGGGGCGGTTTCAAATGCGGCGTTGTTTCGCATCGGTGTCGAATATCAGGACCTCACACAACAGATAAAAGCAGGTAGCTTTTTAATTCCAAAATCGGTTTCAATGGACCAAATCGCAAAGATCGTCACCCGTGGCGGAGCCAATACCTGCGGTACTGAAATTGTCTATCGGATTGGGATCAGTAAAACCATGGTTCAAATCCGCGAGTTAGATCCAGCCACTGAGACATTGGTTGAGCGCGCCAACTTCAAGCAAGGTGATGACGCGCCAGATGTCTTTGCCGACGTCAATGCCCGCAGCGGAACCCGCCATAGAATTGCGCTCGCCGAGGGGGTGACGTCCTGGCAGGTGGTGCAGTCATT
The DNA here is from genome assembly GCA_902525995.1 of Paracoccaceae bacterium. Taxonomy (GTDB): domain Bacteria; phylum Pseudomonadota; class Alphaproteobacteria; order Rhodobacterales; family Rhodobacteraceae; genus CABZJG01. Next base: position 6,620 of record CABZJG010000060.1, read on the forward strand.
AAGCGGGATTGAATCGCTTGCCGGTGAGTTGGTTGATATTCCAGAAGAAGGGTCCATTGCGCCAGACAGCTATGAGGTCCGGCAAGGCGAAAGCCGGCAATCCGTACTAAACCGGATGATGGCTGCTCAAGAGGCGATCTTGATCGAAGCATGGGAAACACGCGCCGATGATCTTCCGCTGACCGCGCCGCAGGAAGCGCTTATTCTGGCCTCAATTATCGAAAAGGAAACCGCGCTTGCTGCGGAGCGTGATCAGGTTGCCAGTGTGTTCGTAAACCGTTTAAAGCGCGGCATTGCGCTTCAGACAGACCCCACCGTGATTTATGGTCTGACCCAAGGAAAATCGGCCCTAGGGCGCGGATTACGGCGCAGTGAGCTTAAAAAAGATACCCCGTGGAACACGTATTTGTATCGCGGTTTGCCGCCAACCCCGATTGCCAATCCGGGCCGCGACAGTATCCGCGCCGCGCTTAACCCTGCCGATACAAAATTTCTTTATTTTGTAGCTGACGGGCAGGGCGGGCATGCCTTTGCCACCAACCTGAAAGATCACAACAAAAATGTTGCAAAATGGCGGGCAATCGAAGCCGAGCGTAAAAAGAACTGACAGTTCAAGATTTTCTGGCGTTGGCTCGTTTGCGAGCTGTGCGGCGCTCTACACTCAGGTGGCCTTTGGTTGGTTCGTGCGTCGGGAAAAAGGCGGCGCTTTGCCATAGGTGAGCGCACGCCACAGCCATTCGGCCGGCCCATATCGGTAGCGTGCAAGCCACCACGGCGATAGCCAAAGCTGAAACACCCAGATGAGCAGCACCACACTATAAAGCTCGGTTCTGTGCAATTCGCCCAAAAGCCCAAAGCCAATACCGGAAAAAATAAACAGGCAGATCAGCGATTGCATCAGGTAATTGGTAAGCGCCATACGCCCAACGGCGGCCAATTTGCGGCCAATGCCAAACCGGCGCATAGCTAGGATTAAAACGCCAAGCCATCCAAGTGCCACGCCCAAACGCCCAAGTTGATATGTGGGTTTGAAGAAAGGAAAGCTTGCCAAAATATCAAAATCAGACGCAATCATCAGATAAATTTCATAGGCATTGATGGTAAGCCCGACGCCGAAACCCGCAAGAGCGGTGAACAGGTAAAACCGGTCAGAATGCGCGCCTTGCAGGACCCGATAGCGATAAAGCGCCATGCCGATGCACATAAACACCAAAGCGTCCCACAACATAAGCATTGGAACAATTTTAAACAACACTTCAGTATATGCCGCTACCGACCAAGACATAAGCGCTAAAAAAGATCCTGTCCGCTGTGCAATTTTGGCCTGTTTGGCGGCTTCGCTCGGGGCAAACATATCATAAAACTCGGCCCAACCTGCAGCGGCCTCAGCGTTGTGGTTTGCGGCGCTCCGTAAAAACTCAAGGCCAAAATTTAGCGCAGCCGAATAGGCGCAAAGACAGGCAAACAGCACCCCACTGAGTATGGCCAACCCCTTAGCGCTCATATTGCGCAGAAAATACAAAACAAATCCGGCCAGCGCATAGGTGAAAAGAATATCGCCCGACCACATCAAGACATAGCCATTAATGAGACCAAAGATCAGCAGCCAAAATGTGCGTTTGAAATGCAATCTTCCACGGTCTTCGCCGCGCTCCAGGAACAGTAAAACACCTGCGCCGAACAGCATTGAAAACAATGCCCGCATGGCGCCTTCTGCGGTCAGTTCAACCGCTCCCCAGATCCAGATATCACTGGGCAGTGAAAACCCTAGAGGCGGGTTAAAAGCCATCGCTGAAATCGCGCCAAAGCCAAGGATATTAACCAACAAAATACCCAGCAAGGCAAAACCGCGCACCACATCAAGGCTTAGAATTCTGTCAGTTTCGGTGATGGACTGCTTCATATTTTCCCAATTAGATTTTTAAAAGTGCTACAAGATCAGAATTTATTTTTCTTAAGTCCCGTCTTATGGGGGCCGTGGGGCAGAGTAAACAGGCCAAAACGCTCATATTGTCCAAATATTAGCTTAAGTGCTGCTCTTGCCGGAACATTTTTTAAAATTCAAATTCTTGTTCCCAACCAGCGATAACTTCTGAGGTGTTAGAAGGCGCTGCAGTGTCATTACACGGAAGTTCAGTGTCACACTTAAATTGTTCGATAAAAGGATCAACACAAGAGCCATTTGACAATGTGTCACTGCAGGCGCAGAGGGACGCAAATAAAGTCAAGGGGATAGAAAATCGGATCATGCTATATTGGGAACTTTCGATATTCCACATTCAGAACAATTAAAAGCAAGATTTTGCAAAGGTATCAAGCCCCTCGAGGTTAACGATTTATCTGTTCTTTAAGTGACTAGATAGCCTGAGTGAGTTTTCGTTTGTGCACAGCGCTACGGATCAAAAGAAAAAATGTCCCGGTCATACCGCCCAATACCAGGGATAAGGCAAGGATAAGATTGGTTTTATTGTTTGATGATACTTCGGCCAAGTTGAGATCAAATAAAACCTACTGCGTTGGATCATCCGTATCGATCATCTTCCGTGCTGCCAAAAACCGAGAGACAGAGATATCATTTTCCAACGCGAAAATTTCTTTCTGCAGTGCCGCATATTCTTCGCTCAATGCCAGCCTATCTTCGGGCGCACGGGCTAGAATAAGCGCTTTTTCTTTTTCAATGGCCTTATAGCCGTGCATATAAAATGGTAGTGATGAGGTTACGCTGAGTGAAAGACCATTTTCTTGCGATCTGAGCAAGCCCTTTGTATTTTGTAAGTCGGTTGTTGCCGTCAAGTCCTTAGATGCAGCCGCAGCTACACCCAACTCTCTCGCAATGGCAGCCTGTTCGGTTAAAAACAACAGTCTTTGATTGTCTGCGAGCCGTATACCCTCTTTAATGATATCTTTTTGCAGGTTGGCGTTTTCAATTTTGATTGCAAGTTTGCTTCGAACCCCCTCTGCGAATTGATTAATATCTTGGGCAAGCGTTGCTTTTACAT
>CABZJG010000061.1 GCA_902525995.1 Paracoccaceae bacterium
CCGCGCAAAATCCGCGCCCTGAATGTCCGGCGGATTTCTTCGTCAAATCGGCGGTGGTGTTTGATGCGGTGACCATTTGCGGCACAAAGTCCGTGCCCGATGACAAGCTTTCGCATGCCGCACAGGTCGCGGCGCAATGGCTGGACAATGATCAAAATGGCCGCGTGGATGAAGCGCGGCGGCTGGCCACGCTGCGCGATAACAGGCCGGTATTGGTGATGTCGGCACGCGGGTTTCGAAGCCGCGCGATTGACAAAATTATGGACCGCCTTGATCAGCGCGTCGGCCAAGACCTTGCCGCAGATGAAACCGCCCCTGCGCGCCGCGATGAGCGCGATGCCTCACAAGAAGAAATTCATCATCTCATTGTTAACGCGGGCTGAATGCCTTTGGCGCCGCAGCTTTTTAGCGATCGGCGCGCGATGCGCAGTGCGCTTTACGCCGCTTGGCAAGAGGCAGAGACCAAGCGGCTTTACGATTATGATGACTGGACCTGTGATGACAGCTGTAAGGTGGTCGAATTTTTCTATCTGGCAACGGCCGCCTATTTGGGCTCGGCGATAGATGTAGCGCATGATGAACTGCGGGTTAAAACCCGCACCGATCTGAAACAGAAATTGCCGCAGGTCACCGCAGTGATCGAAACCAAGGACTATGCCTATCCGCGCCAGATGTGGCCTGACGGCCGCTACCCGCATATGCAACATATCTTGTTTTCCAACTGACTTTGCACATCTGCCAAGGCATCTTTAAGTATTTTGCGGATAAGAAATCACCGATAAAAACTTTGCGGGCAGTTTGGTGAAAACCTCGGGCCCATGCGGGGCATCGGCATCAAAAAACAACGTATCGCCCGGGCTGAGATGATGTATGTTTTCCCCGTGCCGATAGCCGATCTCGCCTTCGAGCATGTAAATCGTTTCGATGCCGCCATGTTGAAAGGTGGGAAACACATCCGACGCTTCGGTCAATGTGATCAGATAGGGCTCGACAATCACGCCGCTGGCGTTGGACCCGATATGGCCGAGCAAGTTGTATTGATGCCCGGCGCGGGTTCCGGCACGTTCCATTTCGACCCCTTGACCGGATTTGGTGTGAATGCAGTCTCGGGTTTCTTCAAACCCGCGAAAAAAGGAGGTGAGCGGTACAGACAATGTCTATGCAAGCGTGCGCAGCGTCGTCAGCGAAGGCGAGGTATTGCCGTTTTCAATTTTGGACAGCATCCCGATCGACAATCCGGTCAGTTCGGCAAGCTTTGCCACCGTGATATTTTTTTGCCGCCTGTGCAAACGCACTTCGCGGCCAATGGCCGCTTCGAGGTTCAATTCGTGGTGCTGGCGCAGGCGGTGCGGATCTTGGTTTAAGGGGCTGCTGGTCATTTATAATTTACCTTTAAAGCAACAGCCACCCGATGGAAGCCGCTTTAGTAGTGATTTTGTTTCCTGTCATGAAAACTGTCAAATGTATTGCTAAAGATCAACCAACAAAGAGCAAGCAACAAAGACTGCGGTGAAACTATGATCAACCGATCCCTTACAAAGGCTCATAGCGCCGCCGCGATGCGGACAGCTCTAATAGCCAGTTCTCAACAACGTCGCGCTGCGAAAAGCTTGATGCTTTTTCAGGCTTGAGCAGATAGTACCCATATTCTGTGCGCACTGAAATATCGCCAAGCGGTCGCACCAATTTGCCCTGATCCACAAGATGATCAAGCAAATGTCCCCATCCCAGCGCAATGCCCAACCCGTTCACGGCGGCATCTATCGACAAGGGATAGGTGTTAAACAGAACGGTTTGATCGAGTTTTGAGACGTAAAGTTCGTTGCGCGACAGCCATGTGTGCCAATTCATCCATTCGGTGTGGGTGCTGGCCACCCCGATAAGAGAATGTTGCGCCATCACCGACAAATCGGCAATTTCAGGGTGTTTTTCAAAATATTCGGGCGAGCAGACGGGAAAGATGGTTTCCCCGAACAGCAATTGTGCTGAATAGCCTGCCCAATATCCATCGCCGCGCAGAATGCTCAGATTGATATCTTCAGCCAGACATTCTTCGTCACTATCTGACGAAACCAGTTTGATCCGGAGCTCTTGATTATCCGCATTGAACAGCGGCAAACGCGGCATCAGCCACAGACCTGCAACGGAATTGGTGGCCGCCAAAGTGATCGCTTGGGCCTTGGCGTCTTTGAACCGATTCTCTGAAAGGGCGCGCAATTGTTCAAGGACGGGCGATATTTCGTCAAAAAGCTGCTGTCCATGGGGGCTAATTTGGATCGAACGGTGACCACGGATAAACAAATTTAACTTATAATGATGCTCAAGCAGTTTAACTTTGCGGCTAATGGCCGTTTCGCTAATATTTAGAGCCTTGGAGGCGCCCGAAAAACTGCCAGATTCCACCGTTGCTTCAAAAGCCAAAAGGTAATCTAAAGGTGGTAAATAGTTGTTTTTAATCATTTTTAATTGCTTACTCTGGTGTTGCGAGTTGGCTGGTGACGTAATGTCGTTCTATTCAAGCATAGTTTTGCGAATTTGCCACTAATTTTTATCGCCTTAGCCTCGCAAATCTCTACGTTGAGAACGCCGATAAATTTGCAATCATCATGTGCATGCTTGGCGCATGTTCAAGCCAATGATATTCTTAACAGGGGAAAACACATGAAACTAAGGACAATTTCTTTAGCTGTTGCGGTCAGTGCTGCGTGCTCAACATCGGTGGCAGCTGCCGACAGTTCGGATCCGATTGTTATTCCGATCCATAACTGGTCATCCCAGATCGTTATGAGCCACGTTGTGGGCCAAATTTTTGAAAGCATGGGCAATAATGTTGAGTTCGTGACAACCGATAGTCAGGCGGTCTATGAGTCAGTTCGGCTCGGCGATGTGACGTTGGAGCTGGAAGTTTGGGAAGGTGCCTTTGGGGCCTCGTTCCGCGCGGCTTTGGAAAAAGGCGGTCTGCATGATGTCGGCGACCACGATGCGGTGACCCGCGAAGACTGGTGGTATCCGATGTGGACGAAAGATGCCTGCCCGGGACTTCCAAGCTGGGAAGCATTGAACGACTGTGCGGATTTGTTTGCAACGGCCGAAACCGGCAGCAAAGGCCGTTATCTTGATGGTCCTGTTGACTGGCTTAAGCACGGTCAAGAGCGCGTTGCCGCTTTGGGGATGAACTTTCAGGTTGTAAACGCGGGTTCTGCCGCAGCGCTCTGGGCCGAAATTGGCGCAGCCGAAGCGGACAAGAGACCTGTGGTGGTCTTTAACTGGACACCAAATTTTGCCGAAGCCGTGTGGCCCGGTGAATTTGTTGAGTTCCCAGTTTGGGAAGATGGCTGTGATACAGACCCATCTGTCGGACCAAACCCAAATGAGCTTTACGACTGCGGTAACCCAGCCAATGGATACCTGAAAAAAGCTGCATGGGACGGCATGAAAGACAAATGGCCATCCGCCTATGACGTGCTGACAAAAATCTCTTTCACCAACCCTCAGATTGCTGAAATGGCGAAGTTCGTCGACATTGACGAGATGGAGCCAGAAGAAGCTGCAGAGGCGTGGCTGGAAGAAAATGAAAGTGTCTGGCAGTCCTGGCTGAACTAAGACAGCTTTCACCAATAAATGCTATATGATAGCTTTGCCCCTTCCGGTAGACTGCCGGAAGGGGAACAACTAAGTGAACATTATGAACAATAACTCACTCGCGATATCTGCCAAAAATGTATGGAAACTTTTTGGGGCAGAACCTGAAAAATATCTCGCAAAATCAGCACCCGGGAAAACCTTTGAAGAGATAAAGGCCGATGGATATATTGCTGGGGTGCGTGATGTCTCAATCGAAGTGCACCATGGCGAAATCCTTGTCATCATGGGGCTTTCCGGGTCCGGCAAATCCACCTTGGTGCGCTGCTTTTCACGACTTCACGAAATCACCGGCGGCGAGATTATTGTCGAAGGCCAGAACATTATGGAGCTGTCCGAGAAAGAGCTTATCGATCTCAGACGCCGCAAGATGGGAATGGTGTTCCAGTCTTTTGGGCTTTTGCCGCATCGCACAGTGCTTGAAAATGTGGCCTTTCCGTTGGAAATGCGGGGGCAAGACAAACATACCCGCCGCGAGCGGGCGTTAGAAGTTGTTAAACTCGTTGGCCTTGAGGGCCGCGAAGAATATTTTCCGCGCGAACTTTCTGGCGGACAGCAGCAGCGCGTAGGGATTGCCAGATCACTGGCCATCGAGCCGGATATCTGGTTTCTGGATGAACCGTTCTCGGCGCTTGATCCGCTGATCCGGCGTGAAATGCAGGATGAATTTTTACGGCTGCAGGGGATGCTTGATAAAACGATTGTCTTTATCACCCATGACTTTGATGAAGCCCTGCGCCTAGCCGACCGCATCGCCATTATGAAAGACGGCGCGGTTGAGCAATGCGATACGCCCGACCGAATTGTACTTGATCCGGCGACCGAATATGTGCGCAAATTTACCGAAGAAATTGACAAAGCCCGCGTGGTGCGCGCGCGCGTTCTGGTCGATGCGGGCGCGTCGGCTGATGGCGAGCCGGTGGATGGCAAAGCCACCATCCAAGAGCTTGCGCGCAAGCTTGTGGATGATCCACGTGACATGATCCCGGTGCACGAAGATGGCAAGCCGATCGGGGCCATGAACCGTCAATCCGCGCTTGATATCCTGTTGGGCAGCGCCTAATGGCAGCGCAAGCCGATATAGAGCAGGCGCAGGCGCTCGCCGAGACGCATCAAATGCAAATCTGTGTGCTTTTTGCTGTTGCCATCGTACTTACGCTTGCGCAATGGGGTGGCATTTTGCCCGCATGGCTGCATCGTGTGCCCGAGTTTTTATTGCCGCCGCTCGAGCTTATCCTTGATACAATGTTCAATTTTATCAAGGAAGATCTGGGGCTTATCTACGCCACGCGCTTTATGACCGAAGGCTTGCAATGGGTGCTTGATGTCACCGCCAATCTTTTGTTTGGCAAACGGCGCTGGCCCAATATCGGGCCCATCCCATGGACAGCGATTGCCGCTGTTGCAGGGATTGTCGGATATTACTTGGGCGGTTGGCGTCTTGCGTTTTTGGCGCTGGGGACGTTTGTCTGGACGGCGCTGATCGGCCAGTGGAAACTGGCTATGGAAACCATGTCTGTGCTGGTGGTTGCTGCGCCTTTGGCCTTTACCATTGGCCTGCTGCTGGGCATCGCAGCCTGGAAAAACAAGGCGGTGGATCAAACCTTGCAGCCGATCCTGTCGGTTTTGCAAACCCTGCCGTTTTTCACCTATCTGCTGCCTGCGGTGATCTTTTTCAAAGTCGGCCCCACAGCAGGCGCGGTTGCCACCACGGTGTATGCCATTCCGCCAATGATTTTGATGACCACGCTGGGGCTGAAAAAGGTCAGCCCAGAAGTGGTTGAAGCCGGCTATATGTCCGGATGCTCGCGCTGGCAGATGTTGCGCTATGTCTATATTCCTTCGGCGCGCACGGAAATTCTGGTGGGTGTGAACCAGGTCATTATGCTGTGCTTGGCAATGGTTGTTCTGACCTCGTTTATCGGGATGCCGGGTCTGGGGGCAAAATTGCTGGCGATGATGGGCAGCTTTAAAATTGGCCGCAGTTTTGAAATTGGGATCACCATTGTTTTGCTGGCCATCACACTGGACAGACTGTCCAAAGCTTGGGTGGCCAAACAGCCGGTACATTTTGAAAAAGGCACCAGTTGGTTCGTACGCCATAAATATGTTGTCATGGGCGTTGTGGCGTTCATTGGCTGCTTGATGATCGCGCAAGTTTGGGAACTTGCTTCTACCGTGGGCCGCAAGCAGCATTTCAGTCAGGGCAAAGAGCTGGATAATTTCATCAAGAACACGGTTCTGACCAATGAATATCTCAAAGCGACAACCTATTCCATTCGCTACTTTATGAATAATTTCATCCTGATCCCGTTTCGCAACTTTCTGCTGTCGATCCCCACACCGGCCTTTATGATCGGGATCATTCTTTTTGCATGGCGGGTGGCAGGGCCGCGCCAAGCGCTTTATGCTTTGGCATTTTTCACCTGGGTCGCGCTCAGCGGATGGTGGGACCGTTCGGTGATCACCATCTATTACGCGCTTTCCTCAACAGCAGTGGCCCTTGTGGTCGGTATTCCTTTGGCGGTCTGGGGGTCCGGACCTCCTGCACAGCGGATTAACTGGTCCAGCGGTGTGAACTCTACGGTGATCATCGGCGTGATCAGCCTGTTGTTCCGGCGCTCTTTCATTGCCTTTATGTCGCTCATAGCGGCCGGTGTGTCACGCTATATCCTGTGGACATGGGGTCTGTTCGGAGACGAGCCTCAGATATGGGTGTACCGCGCGGCCTTCTGGCTTTTGTTCGGCGCAAGTTTTTACATCATGTGGCGCTATGCAGGGCAAATGCTGCGCGATGTGTTTTTGCTGCTGGTGTCGGATTCTGCACAGACTTTCCCAAGCTTTGTCTATCTTATCCCGGCGATCATGCTGTTTGGAATTACGGACATCGCCGTGATTTTTGCGATCATGATTTTCGCCATGGTGCCTTTGATCCGCTACACCATAGAAGGGCTGCGCAATGTGCCGCCTGAAATGACCGAAAGCGCTGATATGTCCGGCGCGACGCGCAGCCAAAAGCTATGGAAGGTACAATTTCCACTGGCGTTGCCGACCATGGCGGTGGGCTTTAATCAGGCTTTGATGTTTGCCTTTTTCATGACCATGATTGCAGCGTTCATCGGCACCATTGATGTGGGCCAAGAGTTGCAGCGCACCTTGGCGGGCACTGATCTGGGCAAGAATTTTGTGCTTGGTTTGAACGTCTCTTTCATGGCGTTGACCTTTGACATGATCATCATGAAATGGTCGCAGACACGCAAAAAAGCTCTGGGTCTGGGATAGGGGGATGTGATGACCGAGCAAATGGTATTTCCAAAACCCAAATCAATTTCGGGGGTGATTACACCGGGCCTGTCGGTCCTGCCGGCTGGGGTTGAACGCCATCCAATTCCGGGCGGCGGCAGCCGTGCTGTGCCGATTTTTGCCGGAGACCAAATTACGCTACAGGACACAGAAGGCCTGCAGCCAGCTGAAATAGTGTTTTTTGCGCCGGACCGGCGCTCGGATGCCGGCATGATTGGCGCCAAAGGCGGGCGTGATCCTTCGGGGCTTAAAGCCTCTCTTTTGCAGCATGCATCCGGCCGGCAGGTGATTTATGCGCTCGACAAGGCCGGTTTTGATCTGGCGCAGGCCGATGGCACGCTTGTCTTTGCCGAAGGCTCACGCCCGGGCGATACGGCAAGTTTTACCGCCGCGCAGGATGGGCTTTTGATTGTCTGCGCCGCTGGCGGTGCGATGGAGGCGGATGAGCAATGGGCCCCGACCGAGATCGTGCTGTTTGTCAAACGGCTTACGCCGTTGATGCGCAAGGGCGATGCGCTCATGCCCGACCCTCTGGCCGACCCTTTGGTGGATATTAATATCCAGCCGGGTGAGGCAAAGCCCTATGAGGTCAAAGCCGGAGAGTTTATTCAGGTCGTGGATGTTCAGGGCCGTGAATGCAGTGATTTTCAAGCCTTTTCACGGCGTGCGCTCGACAGCGGGCTTGAGCGCGATATTGATCCGACAACCACCCGCTCCTTGATGGGATCGCTCTATCCTGCACCGGGCCTGCACGCGAAATATTTTTCCGTCGATCAAGAGCCGCTGGTGGAAATTGTGCAAGATACTGTGGCCCGCCATGATACCTTTGGGCTAGCCTGCACAGCGCGCTATTATGAAGATCTGGGCTATCCGGGGCATATAAATTGCTCGGATAATATCACCCGCGAACTGGCTGCCTATGACGTTCGCCCGAGGGTCGGCTGGCCGGCAATCAACTTCTTTTTCAACACGATTTTGGATGACACCCACGCGATCTCGATGGATGAGCCATATTCGCGTCCGGGGGATTATGTCCTGCTCAGAGCTTTGACTGATTTGGTATGTATATCAACGGCTTGCCCATGCGATATTGATCCTGCAAACGGCTGGAACCCGACCGATATTCAGGTTCGCACCTATAAGAAATCCGAAGATTTCAAGCGCTCGATTGGATGGCGCAAAACCCCGGGGGCTGATATGGAAGAAACGAAAAAAACCGGCTTTCATGACTGTTTTGCGCGGCACACGCGCAACTTTGTTGAATATGCTGGCTACTGGTTGCCCCAAGATATGACCAACCATGGCAGCATTGCCGAATACTGGGCCGCGCGCGAGCGGGCGGTGATTATGGATCTGTCGCCGCTGCGCAAATATGAGGTCACCGGTCCGGACGCCGAGGCGTTGATGCAGCTCTGCGTGACGCGTGATGTGAAAAAAATTCCGGTGGGCGGCATTTCCTACACGGCCATGTGTTATGAACACGGCGGTATGATTGACGACGGCACAGTGTTTCGTCTGGGCGAGACCAATTTTCGCTGGATCGGCGGCAATGACCAGTCCGGTCTGTGGCTGCGCAAACAAGCGCAAGAGCGCGGCATGAATGTCTGGGTGCGCAGCTCGACCGATCATCACTGCAACGTTGCCGTGCAGGGGCCCAAATCACGCGATATCTTAAAAGATATCATCTGGACGCCGCCGCATCAGCCAACGGTGGAGGAACTGCCCTGGTTCCGCCTGACGGTCGGGCGGCTTGGCGATTTTCATGGCCCCTCTGTGGTGGTCAGTCGCACCGGCTATTCCGGCGAGCTTGGCTATGAAGTGTTTTGCCACCCCAAAGATGCCACGCAGATTTTTGATGCCATTTGGCAAGCCGGCGCGCCGCATGGGATGGTGCCTCTTGGTCTAGGGGCGCTGGATATGCTGCGCATTGAAGCGGGGCTTATTTTCGCCGGATCGGAATTTGATGATCAAACCGACCCGATGGAAGCCGGTATTGGCTTTGCTGTGCCTTTAAAAAGCAAGACCGATGATTTCATCGGCCGCGCTGCGCTTGAGCGGCGCAAGGCGTATCCGCAAAAGAAACTGGTGGGGCTTGAGCTGAGCGGCGGTGTGGTGCCCACGCCCGGCGATTGTGTGCATATTGGCAAGCCGCAAATCGGCGAAGTGACGTCCGCGCTGAAATCACCGGTTCTGGGCAAAGTGATTGCCTTGGCCCGCCTTGATATTGCCCATGCCGAGATCGGCACCGAGGTCGAGGTCGGACGATTGGATGGCGATCAGATGCGGCTCAGCGCAACGAGTGTCCCGTTTCCGCATTTTGATCCTAAAAAAGAACGGGTCAAAGGCAATTACGCACCGGCAGAGCCTGCCCAAGTGTGATAGGGGGATGACAAAGCCAGCGCTGCGGCAGATAAGGGCTATTCTACTATAAGCGGTACACACCCTCGATGAGTGTTTTTTTGGAATTTTCGCCGCCTTATCATGGGGCGTGCATGACCTTTTGGTGCGTCAGGTGACGCAGCGAATGGGCACCAGCACTGCGCTCAGC
>CABZJG010000062.1 GCA_902525995.1 Paracoccaceae bacterium
ATGGCGGCCCCTGAAGGACTCGAACCCTCAACCTGCCGATTAGAAGTCGGCTGCTCTATCCAGTTGAGCTAAGGGGCCGCAAGTAGATGACGCCTGATAAACCGATTGCGAACGGAATTCAAAACCTAAAACAAAGATTTTCAAATTTGTTTGCCATTAACTGATTAATTGGTGCAAGCTATAAAGAAGCTACGCACCAAGGGCGCTCATCATGCCTCAACCCCCGGTATTTGAAATTGATCCTAACGTTTTTCACGACGATCCATATCCGATTCTTAAAAGAATGCGCGCACAAGCACCAATTGCGTTTGTACCGGCTCTGAATGCAATCTTAATTACTCAATGCGATGATATTTTTACCCTCGAAAAGCAGATTGATGTCTTTTCTTCGGACCAGCCTGACGGGCTGATGACGAAGCTGATGGGTCAAAACATGATGCGCAAAGATGGCAATGAGCATTTGGCAGAACGCAAGGCCATATTTCCAACGGTTTCGCCAAAGACTGTTCAAAACGTATGGAAAAAAGCATTTCAGCAGGCAACGATCGCAGTTCTTGATCGCATTGCGCCAAATACCATAACCGATTTGGTCACTGATTTTGCCATGCCAGTTTTGGCAGAAGCTCTCAAAGAAATGACCGGCCTTGTGAATATGAGCTGGCAAGAAATGGACCGGGTCAGCCAAGGTATGATCGACGGTTGCGCCAATTATTCAGCAGACCCGCAAGTGGAAGCCCGATGCAACGATTGCACCACATCGATAGATCGCCACATCGACCAAAGAATAGCCTCGGGATTTCTTGAAGAGGATCTTTCTCTACTAGCTGTGCAACTTCGTGCCGGTTTAAGCCTTGAGCAAACAAGAGCAAACATCAAACTTGCGATTTCAGGAGGCCAAAATGAACCCCGCGATGCAATTGCAGGTCTTGTTTGGGCGCTATTGAAGCACCCAAACCATCTTGCTGATCTTCTCGGCGGCGCGCTTAGCCAGCTACAGGTCTTTGAGGAATACTGCCGCTGGATTTCACCTATTGGGATGTCACCACGCAGAGTGGCAAAAGCGTATAGCTACAAAGATATACAGTTCTACCCTGAACAAAGGGTATTTTTCATGTTTGGGTCTGGAAATCGCGATGAAGAGGCCTTTGAAAAACCCGACGTGTTTGACCCTTATCAAGACAGCTCCAAGGCCATTACATTTGGTGCTGGGCCACATTTTTGCGCTGGGGCATGGGCCAGTAAATGCCTTATTGCCGAAGTTGCAATACCGATGCTTTTCAGCCGGTTTGCCAGCTTAAAAATCGCCAGCCCAGTTGAATTTTCTGGCTGGGCATTTCGTGGGCCAACCTCTGTTCCAGTTTTGTGGCAAAAATAAATGTTTCGCTTTTACTTAGCCATAAGATTGTTTAGAGCTTTTCTATGACATGGAACATTCCAAATATACTGACTGTCCTGCGGTTGTTGGCGGCGCCAGGGGTGGCCGTGATGTTTTTGTATTTTACCAGACCCTATGCTGATTGGTTCGCACTTTTATTGTTTGTTGCTGCGGCCGTAACAGACTGGTTTGATGGATTTCTGGCGCGCGCCTGGAAACAAGAAACAAAATTGGGCACCATGCTGGATCCAATCGCGGACAAGGCCATGGTTGTCATCGCCTTAATGATTATTGTCGGGTATTCAAGCATGTCACCCTGGTTGGTTTTACCGGCGACGGTGATTTTGTTTCGAGAAGTTTTCATATCCGGGCTTCGGGAATTTTTGGTCGATACCGCTGGAACTCTTAAAGTCACAGTTTTGGCAAAGTGGAAAACCACGGCCCAGATGGTCGCCATTTCTTTTCTGTTCTCACAAGGTGTCTTTGAGCACTATCTTATCATGTCCTCTATTGGCATGGATCAAGCGGCTATTGCCTCTATTTTAGACGGCGGCGCCACAGACGATATGGGACTGCGTTGGAAGTTCAATGCAATGGTATGGTCCGGAAATATAGGTGTTGGTTTACTCTGGGTTGCTGCAGCTTTGACATTGATTACCGGGTATGACTATTTTGCAAAGTCTTTGCCTTTTTTGAAAGATGACAAGTCATGAAAGTACTTTACTTTGCTTGGCTCAGGGAACGTATTGGATTGTCGGCCGAAGACGTCGAAACATCAGCAGAAACCATTAAAGAGCTTGTTCACGAACTTAGCAGCCGCGCACCACGTTATGAGGCCGCTTTTTCTGATCTTAGTGCTGTGCGCTGTGCTCTTGATCAAAACCTTGTCCCGTTTGACACCCCGCTGGGTGATGCAAGAGAGGTTGCATTTTTTCCACCGATGACAGGTGGCTGATCATGTATGTGAAAATACAGGAAGCTGCTTTTGATGTTGGCGCCCAGATCAACGCATTTTCTCAACGTCATTCCAAGATGGGCGCGATTGCGACCTTTACGGGCATCGTACGCGATAATGACGATGAGACCCTGAAAGCAATGGAAATTGAGCATTATCCAGGAATGGCCGAAAAAGCCATTTCCGAAATTGTGCAGTCCGCAGTTGAACGATGGTCACTGGGCGACGCTTTGGTTATTCATCGATTTGGAACACTTGCCCCTGGCGAGATCATCATGATGGTTGCCACCGCTGCCGTCCACCGAAAGGACGCATTTGAGGCTGCTGAATTCTTAATGGACTATTTGAAATCACGCGCGCCGTTTTGGAAAAAGGAAATCACCAAAGAAGGGGTGACTTGGGTACCAAGCAAGCAAAATGATGAGGATGCTCTAGACAGATGGTGAGCTAGGTCTTGTCTTGATCTTTGTTAAGCTGTGACTGCAAATCTTCGTTTTCTAGCCGCGCGTTGTGCAGACCCTCCATGGCTGCCTTTAATTCGGCTTCGACTTGCGCCATTTGACTTGTGAGGTCAGCTTCGCGCTGCTGCATATAAGAGACCGCGCTATATCTTGCTTCTTCTGCGTCATTGAGTTCTTGCGCCATACGCTCAAATTCGTTGATGTCCGATTTGGCAACCCGGGTGATGCGATGCAAAAGCCAATGTGCAAACCAACCCACTGCAAACGCCACAAACAAAACTATGGCAGTTGCAATGATAAATTCAATTCTGTTCATCTGCGGCCTCTTTGGGTTGTGATTTTGATTTGGCTAGATCATCTGGCTGAAGATTAGTCTGGTCATGAATAAGGTTAAACTCTATCCGCCGATTGGTTTCACGTCCATCTTCTGTGTCATTAGGCGCAATAGGCTGGCTTTCACCATAGCCTTTTGCAACAAAACTTGACGTCAAAATTCTTCGCCTCTGAAGCTCGACCAGAACCGCTTGAGCACGCGATTGGCTAAGTTTCTGGTTCATCTCTTCGCGTCCCTGACTGTCAGTGTGGCCCGCAATTTCAAGAGGTATCTCACCACAGGTTTTAAACACGTCTGCCAAATCATCTAAAAGTTCATGTCCTTCAAGATCGACCCGATCTGACCCAGGCTCAAAATTTATTTTCCGCTCTGAAAGTAATCCATTAATTTGCGCAAGACACTCTTGTGCAGATGGTACATATACTTCAATCTTGCGCGGCGGCGCATACTCAACTTTTACTCTAAAGTCATAGTCTTGGGGCAGTTTTTCGATCAGTTGATTGGTAATGTCAGCCTTTGCCGTTTCGTGTTCTGTTCGGCCCCTAACCTCCACTTCATCCAGAGTAATGGTCACAATGCCTTGTTTTAATAGCGACAAAGCTTCGACGCCTGCCATCACATAAATCGACCAGTCAGTTGGTAAGTTTTCGTCTAAACTTAGCACAGTATAGACCGCATCCTTACCAAATCGGGCCTTCGCCAAGCTCTGGAAAACCTCTTCATTCACAGTGGTCTTTATTGGTCCGCGAAATTGGGCCAAGCCTTCAGGACTAAGCGTGGCAATGAATTCGGCTTGACCACGCCCACACACCACTTTGGGTTTGGGAAGAACTCCCTGAATAGTGTAAACATCTGGCAAAACAGTGTTCAGATTGTCGATAACCAGATCAAATTCTTTTTGCGGCGTGGCCGCATCGGCCACCAATTTAATCTCTGTGTCGGTAATGGTTAAGCTGCCGGCGGCCAAACTATCCAAGGCCTTTAGAGCGTTTTGGATAGCCTTCGGCCAATGTACATCTGGCATCCCCAAACCTATTTGGCAGCTTTGCTTACCCTCAAAGGCATAGGCCATTATGCTTTTTAATATCTGGCCCTGAACCTCAGCATCCAGTGCAGAGCACGCCTCAAGGCGAAAGCCTTCTTCGAGCTTTATAGCGCGGAAAACAAACGGCGAAATAACTGGCCGCGGCACTGATATTTTCAGAAAAAGCGTAACCCCTTTGGGCGTTGATCGTCCTAAAGAGGTTTGCAATTTACGCTTATCGTCTAAGGAATTCGCTATTGTCTCCACCGATACAGATCCTGCAGAAATGGCGATTTTTGCTATTTCCGTTTGCTCGACCGCCTCAAGCGCAAGGCGAAGGGCGGGCTCCAAATTTACTGGTGACGGATAGGCAGCAACTGTTATCAAATCGCTAACTTGCTTGTCCGAACCCACCGCTTTTGCCAACTCTTTCAAAAACCCAGCGCGGTCACTGGTCGTCGGCATCAACCCGATAACCGACACCGTCGAAAGATTCTTTAAAATTTCTAGGGAAAAGTTTGGAGAATACCCATCATCATTGTCCAACAAAACTGTTTGATCAACTAGGCGTGCTGCGTCAACAACGCTGCCTGCAACGCTGATCGCTTGAAATCTTTCAGCGTCGTCTATCGCATCGCCGATGACAAATACTTGTAAACCATCCGCTTCTGCATGAGCCCATGTTAACCCTGCCTCTTTAAAGCTTTGATTGATCGCATCTTTGGAGGCTTCTTCAATAAATCGCACCGAAACGCCTGCTGCCAAGACACACAGACATGCTGCGATAATAAAGCTAATCAGGGGGTAAATCACCCAAGACAGTCGCATATTCGTTCCATCGCTAAGACTTCTATTGGTTTTGTTAAGGCCAACCCCTTCATGTTTCAATCACACGATCAACGCAACTGTGAAAAATGCAAGCGGCAATAAACCCGCATCGCGATTTGACCTAAATAGTTTAAGTAAAACCGCGCCGTCCTTTAGCTCTAAACGCCGCATTTGCCAAATGAGGTGGCTTACGAATGCAAAAACTCCCAAGGTACAAAAAACCCTTGGACCTGAATCTAGGGCAACAAAAATTGCTGAAACCATGAAAACACCGCTGATGGCCGTGAACCGTCTTAGCCAGACCAAACTGTCATCGCCAAATAGCCGTGCAGTTGATTTGATGCCGATTAAGGCATCATCTTCTGTGTCTTGATGGGCATAGATCGTGTCATAAAACAACGTCCACGCAATACCGCTAAAATACAAAAGAAAAGCGGGCCAGCCGAGGCTTCCACTATGCGCTGCATAGCCTAGCAAAGCGCCCCAGTTAAAGGCAATGCCTAAGAATGCCTGAGGCCACCAAGTAAATCTTTTGGCAAACGGATAGATCACAACTGGCACCAGAGCGATTAAACCAAGAAAAATTGCAGCTTTTTGAAAAGAAAGTAAAATGAGGCCTGCCAAGGCAGTTTGAAAAAACATCCAAATCAATGCCTGTCTCACACTTATTTGACCAGATGGGATAGGGCGAGATTTTGTCCGCGCCACTTGCCCATCTAGGTTTCGATCCGTGATGTCATTCCACGTGCACCCCGCGCCACGCATCAGCAAAGCGCCGATTGCACACCCGAAAAATATCCATAAATCCGAAAGTTGTGGATCGTTATTTTCAAGAATTGCCAACCATAAGCCCCACCAACAAGGGATCAATAATAGCCAAGTGCCAATTGGGCGATCAATGCGTGACAAACGTAGATAGCCCTGTGCCCAAACTGGGGCCATTGTATCAACCCAATTTCCTTCAACGGCATCAAAAACTTGATCACTTGCCTCTGGTTTTGTGTCTCGCTCGGGCATATGTTGGCTTTCATGACGACTAAAATCAGGCTCTTTGTAGATCACCCCCTTGGTGCAGCGCAATCTGTTGAATTGACGCGCGAGCAAGCGCATTATTTATTTGCAGTTATGCGCCAACCTGTGGGGGCGTCCGTATCGCTTTTTAATAGTAGGGATGGGCAGTGGCAGGCGGAAATAGTCGAAGCGGGCAAACGCAAAGGTATTTTGCTTTGTAAAAAACAAACCAAAGCTTTACAGATGCCACCGGACCTTTGGTTTATGTTTGCTCCAATTAAAAAATCACGTACCGACTTCATTGTTGAAAAAGCCGCCGAAATGGGTGCAGCGCGCATCTTGCCTATACAAACCGAGTTCACCAATTCCGAACGTGTCCGCCGTGATCGCCTGCAAACCCATGCCATTGAAGCCGCCGAACAATGTGGTGGCACTTTTGTGCCCCAAGTTGATGAAATGCGCTCTTTAGAAAGCCTTCTTTCCGAGTGGCCTTCAGACCGGCATCTGATGTTTTGTGATGAAGAAAAAGTTGGTCAAGCCAGCTCGCTAGCGGGTTTTCCAAAAGGACCTTGGGCAATTTTGATTGGACCCGAAGGCGGGTTTTCAAAAAACGAGCGGCAAAAATTAAATGGTCTTTCGTTCGCCCGCAGCATCGCTCTAGGTCCGCGCATTTTACGCGCGGATACGGCAGCCGTTGCTGCCTTAAGCTTATGGCAGACACATCTTGGTGATTGGTCATGATCAGACCCGAAGCAAAGCGAGCGCTTTGGCGGTGGCGCGAAGTTTTGTTCGGGCTCACGATTACCTGCCTTGGTTATCTTTGGGTCATTTCCTATTTTGGACTTCTGCGCTGGCTGGGGATTATTCTTATTCTTGTTGGTGGCGCTCTTTTATTTATTGGCTTTCAACGTGGCCGTTTTCGCAGTGATCAGGACGGTCCCGGTGTACTACAGGTGGTCGAAGGGCAGATTGCATACTTTGGCCCATCAGAGGGTGGTCTTGTGGCAATTTCGGACCTTAGCCGTATTTCTTTGGTGATGCATAACCGCGAGCGCTGTTGGCAATTAGACCAGGCAGGCTTGGCCACAATCTATATCCCTGTTACTGCAAAGGGAACGGATCACCTGTTTGATGCATTTGCAACCTTGCCCGGACTAAAGATTGAAAACATGGTACAAAAATTGACCCAAGACTCTTCTAAAACTATTTTGATATGGGAACGCAACGATATTTCTAGTTCAAAAATTTATTTGCATTGACAGCGCCTAAAACCGCCTCCAAATCTAACATTCAGAGCAGCATGGAGAACCCTTAATGTCTATCCCCCAATCCGGTGAAGGGTTCATTGAGAACCCTGAACAAATGGTTGAATATCTGGCATCGGGTTGTAAGCCTAAATCCGATTGGCGGATTGGAACCGAGCATGAAAAATTCGGGTACTGTAAAGACACTCTTAAGCCTTTACCCTATTCTGGCAAGAGATCGATCCTGACAGTATTAGAGGGCTTACGAGATGAATATGGTTGGGCTCCAATTTTGGAAGCTGGCAACCTTATCGGTTTGAGCAAGAACGGCGCCAATGTTTCTTTAGAACCGGGAGGTCAGTTAGAGTTATCTGGTGCGCCACTCGAAACCATCCATGAAACCTGTGATGAGGTAAATACTCATTTGCGTGAAGTTAGATCAGTGGCTGATCGGGTGGGTGTGGGCTTTATCGGATTGGGTGCAGCGCCAACATGGCATCATGAAGACATGCCCGTGATGCCTAAGGGCCGCTATAAACTCATGACTGATTATATGGACCGTGTTGGCAGCATGGGAAAATCCATGATGTATCGCACCTGTACGGTTCAGGTTAACCTCGATTTTGCCTCTGAGGTTGATATGGTTCAAAAAATGCGGGTGGCATTGGCTTTGCAGCCGGTCGCAACAGCACTTTTTGCCAACTCTCCCTTTTTTGAAGGTAAACTAAACGGTCATCAAAGCTGGCGTAGCCGTATCTGGCGCGACTTAGATGCAGATAGAACCGGCATGTTGCCTTTCGTATTTGAGAACGGTTTTGGTTTTGAAGCCTGGGTCGATTACGCCCTTGATGTGCCAATGTATTTTGTTTACCGCGATGGAAAGTACCTGAATGCCTTAGGCCAGTCTTTTAGGGATTTTCTAAAAGGTCAGTTGCCTGCATTGCCCGGGCAAATCCCTACCTTAGGAGACTGGGCAGACCATCTGACAACAATTTTCCCAGAAGCACGTGTGAAAAAATTCATCGAGATGCGTGGCGCAGACGGCGGCCCATGGCGTAGGCTGTGCGCCCTACCGGCTTTTTGGGTTGGCCTGTGCTATGATCAAACCTCACTAGATGCCGCTTGGGATTTGGTGAAAGGTTGGGATGCAGAAACAAGAGAGAATTTGCGAATAGCCGCCTCACAAAATAGTTTGAATGCCAGTGTCGAGGGTATAAATTTGTCCAATGTGGCTAAAGAAGTGGTGGCGCTTGCGCATCATGGATTAGAAGCGCGCGAACGCCAAGGCGCCAATGGATTGCTGGCAAACGAAACCCATTTTTTGAATGCTCTGCATGACACTTTGGCCTCTGGAAAATCACCGGCAGACGAGTTGATTGATCTTTATAACACTGAGTGGCAACAAGACGTCGCACCGATTTTTGATGCGATGAGTTACTAAAGATTTAAGAACATAAAAGTTTGAAAATTAACGATTTGGTTAAGGTATCCACCGTAGGCTCCTAATTGGGTGTAATAGGTGGTGAAATGCGAAGCTCTGAAGATTCTGTCGCTCCGGTCATTATTAAGCGGAAAAAAATAATTAATAGCAGCACGCATCATGGCGGAGCTTGGAAAGTTGCATACGCTGATTTTGTAACAGCGATGATGGCCTTTTTTATGTTGATGTGGCTCTTGAACGCCACAACGGAAAAACAATGAAAAGGGCTTGCAGATTATTTTAGTCCAACAATTTCAATAAACCGGACCAGTGGCGGTGGCCGTGAAATTTTCGGTGGGGAATCCGTCTTGGCAAATGAATCTCTGCCGCACCAAGGCACTGGAATGACATCGGTTCAAACAGTCAGATCATTGGGTATTCCGGGCATAAGTGGTTTGCAATCCGGAGCGCAAAACAGCAAAGCAGAGCATAGCAGGCTATAAAGAGTACAAGATAAATTTATGGGCCAAACCGGAGAAAGCTCTATTGATGATAGGGTTCTGAAACACGTCATTGCACGCATAACTGACGTTGGCCTAATTATTGATATTTATGATCAAGCAAATTCTGCTCTTTTTGATGAATTTAAATTGCCGACCAACACACTTAAATATCTTTTAGATTTATTTATAGAAGCCGCACCCCTGGTAACCAATGATATTGCAATTGAAACCCATGTGAGTGCTTCACCAATCGTGCTGCAAAATCCCCAAGAATGGAAAACCTCTTTTGAAAGAGCGTCTGTTGTGC
>CABZJG010000063.1 GCA_902525995.1 Paracoccaceae bacterium
TCATACTGACGCGATCCTGACAGTGTTTTTTGGCCTATTGAGCCGCCAAATGGCGCTGTACTTCGGCGATAAAATCATCGCCGCGCTGCTCGAAATTATCGTATTGATCAAAGCTGGCCGCCGCCGGTGCAAGCAACACGGTGTCGCCGGCCTCCGCTTCGGCCACCGCCTGCGCAACGGCCGCCTGCATGGTCGTGCACACGGCGCTGGGGCAGGTCAGCTGGCGGGCAAAATCCGCCGCCTCACGGCCGATTACATAGGCTTTGATCACCGGCGACAGGGCCGCATTAAGCGCCTCAAGCCCGCCGTCTTTTTGCAAGCCCCCGCAAATCCAGCGCACGTTCTCAAAGGCGGCCAACGCATTGGCCGCGCTGGCCAAATTGGTGGCCTTGCTATCGTTGATAAAGCGCAGACCGCCACCCTCGGCAACCAGTTGCGAACGGTGTGCGAGCCCTTGAAAACTGGCCAGAGCCTCGGCAATCGCCTTGGGGCTGATCCCCACGGCGCGGCAGGCGGCATAAGCGGCGCAGGCATTTTGATGGTTGTGCGCGCCCGCAAGCCCGGGCAGGCCGCGCAAATCCACCGAAGCAATCTGCCGCCCTTTGCGCATTTCGGATAAAAACCCTTTGCGGGCATAGATTTGCCACCCCGGCCCGGTCAGTTTCTGACCCGATGAAATACGGATCACCCGATCATCACTGGCGCTTTCAGACAGCTGGCCGGCCAAAAATAGCCCCTCCGGATCATCCACACCGATCACTGCCCGATCCGGGCCGCCTTCGGCAAAGAGCCGCCGTTTGGCTGCAAAATAGCCGCCCTCACCGCCGTGCCGGTCCAGATGATCCGGGCTAAGATTGGTAAACACCCCCACATCCGGGGTCAGCGCGCGGGCCAGCTCAGTCTGGTAACTTGACAGCTCAAGCACCACCACCTCACCGTCGATCGCCGGCTCCAGATCAAGAACCCCGCGGCCAATGTTGCCCGCCAACTGGCTGGGCCGTCCGGCTTCTGTCAGGATGTGATGGATCAAGGCGCTGGTGGTGGATTTGCCGTTCGATCCTGTCACCGCAATAATTTTTGGAAGGCTGTGAAAATTATCCCAGGCCGAACTGGAAAAAGACCTAAAAAACAATCCGATATCATTGTCCACTGGCACGCCGGCGGCCTGCGCCGCTGCGATCACAGGGTGCGGTTTGGGATAAAGATGCGCAATTCCGGGGCTGACGATGCAAACTGCAACGTCTGACCAGTCGCGCAGCCTCCCCAGATCAACAAGGTCCACCCCGGCGTTCTGCGCTGCATCCCGCGCCTGCACACCATCGTCCCAAGCCAGAACTTCTGCCCCACCGGCCTGCAAAGACAGCGCAGCAGAAAGACCGCTGCGGCCCAGCCCCAGAACAGCCACTTTCAACCCTGAAACGCCCTGCGCTATGATCATCTTTGCACCTGCTTGCGGTCTCTATTCCAAAGCCTTGGCTAACCCATTTTAGCGGATTTGACCAGTTATCTTACCGCCAACAACCGAACCTGCGAATACTCACAAAACCTTAGCGGACTTTCAGCGTCGCAAGCCCGATCATCGCTAGGATTAAGGCAATAATCCAAAATCGGATCACAATGGTTGGCTCTGCCCAACCCTTTTTTTCATAGTGGTGATGAATGGGCGCCATAAGAAAAATACGCTTGCGTGTGAGTTTGAAATACCCCACCTGTATGATGACCGACAGCGCTTCAACCACGAATAACCCGCCGATGATGGCCCAGACAATTTCATGTTTGGTTGAAACAGCAACCGCGCCAAGTGCGCCGCCCAAAGCCAATGAGCCTGTGTCGCCCATAAAGACAGCAGCCGGGGGTGCATTATACCACAAAAATCCCATACCGCCGCCAATCAAACCTGCGCAAAATATCAATATTTCGCCAGTGCCGGGCACATAGTGAACATCGAGGTATTCGGTAAAATCAACACGCCCGACTGCATAGGCAATAACGCCCAGCGCGCCGGCAGCGATCATCACCGGCATAATTGCCAATCCATCCAATCCGTCGGTCAAATTTACGGCATTCGCTGAGCCGACAATGACCAACATTGCAAAGGGTAAAAAGACATAGCCCATGTTTAAAAGAAGGTCTTTAAAAACCGGCAAAGCCATTTTGTTTTGCAGTGCTTCTGGATGGTTTACGCCGGCCCAATAGGCCGCAATTGCGGCAATAACAAAGCCAAGCAACAACCGAAGCCACCCGGGGACGCCCTTCGCGCTCTGTTTGCTAACCTTGGCATAATCGTCCGCAAATCCGATCAATCCAAAGGAAAAGGTCACAAATAGCACAATCCAGACAAATGCGTTATCAAGCCGCGCCCAAAGTAAGCTTGAGCTTAAAACGGCAAGTAAAATCAACAGACCGCCCATGGTAGGAGTACCCGCCTTGGCAAAGTGCCCTTCTGGCCCATCAGCGCGTATGGGTTGGCCTTTGCCTTGGGTTCGGCGCAACACATTGATCAACGGGCGGCCAAAGATAAATCCAAAAATCAAAGCTGTGAAAAAGGCTCCACCTGCGCGAAAAGTGATATAGCGAAAAAGGTTGAACGCATCACCGCCATCCGACAGGGCTGTCAGCCAATATAGCATTATCTATCTCCTTGCGGTTACCTGTTGTCCGCGTTTGGTTCCGAGTGACCTAATTTTCGCAATACGTCAACCACTTGCTGCAATCCCATGCTGAGCGAAGCCTTCACCAAAACACAGTCGTCTGGCTTTATCAAATCTTCGCAGGCCTTGGCCATTTCCGCACTACTGGTAAAGTGCATCCCAAGCATCTTTCGGGGCAGTGCAGTATGAAGCGCCTGCATCAAGGGGCCAACTGTGTGGATTTGGTCCAGTGTGCTCAGCGCTGGCCACTGTGCAAGCGCGCGGTGCTGATCAACCTCATTTAATCCAAGCTCTTTCATATCGCCCAGAAAAGCAATCCTGCGGGGCGCGCTCGACACCGAAATCATATCCAGCGCAGCCCGCATTGACGCTGGGTTGGCGTTATAGGCGTCGTCAATTAAATCAAGGGTACCATCAGCGAGCCTAATCTTTTCACGCGCCCCGCGCCCCAAACCGGGCTGCCACATCTCTAAAGCTTTGAGCGCTTGTCGCAGGTCCGCCCCGATTGACTGCACGGCCAAAAGAGCAGCCAGAGCGTTTATTGCGAAGTGGCGTCCAATGGTCTTTAGATGCATTTTGTATTTTTGCCCAGAAATCAACACCTCTGCCGAGGTTGCATTGCCGGTTTGCTCAAGATTTAGCAGTTGCGCATCCGAGCTTGTAGTTCCAAACCAAAGGGCTTTGCTGCCATATTTTGACGCTTCAAGCTCAAGCACCCCTGCTGTTTCAATCTCGGCATTGAGAACCGCAATGCCATCAACTTGCAGCCCTCCCATCAGCGACGCTTTTTCACGCGCAATTTCCGCCACATCATGAAAGGCTTCAAGATGGGCCTCAGCGACAGTTGTTACCACTGCAACATCCGGGCGTGTCTGCAGCGCAAGAGGTGCAATTTCGCCAGGGTGATTCATGCCGATCTCGATCACGGCAAAATCCATATCACGCGCCATTCGGGCCAGTGTTAAAGGCACCCCCCAATGGTTGTTGTAGCTGGCCACAGAGGCATGCGTTGCGCCCTGTGGGGCGAGCATTTCGCGCAGCATTTCTTTGGTGGATGTCTTTCCTGCCGAGCCGGTGATGGCCACAACCTTTGCAGATGCGCGCGCGCGCGCAGCGCGGCCCAAATCTTCTAAGCCTTGCTGCACATCGGCGACGGTTAGCAATGGCGCATCACAAGATACCCCCGGCGGCGTCCGTGATACCAGTGCAGCACAAGCGCCCTTGGCCAAAGCATCAGCCACAAATTCATGTCCATCACGGGCCGCATTCAACGCAACAAATAAATCGCCCGGTTGCAAACTTCGGCTATCGATCGACACGCCCGAAGCCGTCCAGTCCCTGTTGGTTGTACCGCCAGTTGCCCGCGCGGCCTCGGCTGCAGTCCAAAGCGTCATGAAATCAACCCATCCAAGGCAGCAACGGCAACACTTGCCTGTTCGGCATCATTGAATGGCAAAACATCTTGCCCAATAATCTGACCGGTTTCATGGCCTTTGCCAGTGATCAAAAGGCCATCGCCCGGGCCAAGCATATCGACGGCGCGCAGTATTGCCTCAGCGCGGTCGCCGACTTCGCTGACATGATCGGCGTTTTCAATACCGGCCAGAACCATCCGGCGTATGTCTGCAGGATCTTCGCTGCGCGGATTGTCATCCGTGACGAGAAGATAATCAGAGGCTTCGGCCGCCAAGGCCCCCATCTGCGGCCGTTTTCCACGATCGCGATCACCGCCGGCACCAATGATGGCAATCAAACGGCCCATGACATGGGGCCGAAACGCTTCAATCGCGGTTTTAACCGCATCCGGCGTATGGGCATAATCAACAAAAACAGATGCCCCATTGAGCCGCTCAGCGGCGAAATCCATACGTCCGCGCACGGTCACCAGATGCGGCAGTGTTTCAAACACACCATGAGGATCATGGCCTGATGCAATCACCAACCCTGCGGCCATGAGAACATTTTCTGCCTGAAATCCGCCGATCAGCGGCAAAGTGGACTGAAAAGACGTACCTTGCCATTGGTAGCGGATATCTTGTCCTCTTGGGGAAAACCGCTGCGCCATCAACCGCAGGTCTGCTGTCTCATTTTGCCCTATCGTGATAATCCGTTGATCACGCTGTTTCAAACGGTCCCCAAGCGCTATCCCTTTTTGCGTATCACTATTAATGACCGCAGGGCAATCTTGCGGCAAAACGCGATCAAAAAGACCTGCTTTTGCCTCAAAATATGTCTCGAAATTATCGTGGTAATCCAAATGATCTTGGGAAATATTGGTAAATCCAGCAGCGGTGAGGCGCACCCCCTCAAGCCGGCGCTGATCAAGACCATGACTGGAGGCTTCCATCGCTGCATGGGTCACGCCTGCCTCTGCGGCTGCGCATAGAATACTGTGTAAAGTAAGCGGGTCCGGCGTGGTGTGCGCCAAGGGTGCTGTCCAGGCACCTGCCACTCCTGTGGTGCCAATATTTACCGAAGAGTAGCCGAGTTCAGCCCAGATCTGTTGACAAAAACTGGCGACCGAGGTTTTGCCATTGGTGCCAGTGACGGCCACAACTGTTTCGGGCTGGCGCGCAAACCATAATGCCGCGGCCGAGGCCAGTGCGGCGCGCGGATCTTGCGCCACCACCACGGCCGTATCACAGGATGAAATTTCGCTGCGGGCCATCTCGTAACCGGCGCGGTCGGTCAATATTGTATGCGCCCCGTTTTTCAGCGCTTGGGTGATGAACTGGCCCCCATGAACCTGCGTGCCCGGCAAGGCTGCAAAAAGGCTTCCTGTGACCACCGACCGGCTGTCGAATGATAGGCCACGAACAGGTCTATCCTTGCCGCGCAGTGGCGCCAATCCAAGATCGCTAAGGTATTTTTCTGTGCTGCCCATTTGCGTCGCTGCTCACAACATTTTAGGGGCAGTGTTCGACCATCTGCCCAAGCTCGTTAGTTGGTTGATGTCAGCGTTATATCAGCACGCGTTGGTTTTTCAATCAATGGACGCATCCCAAGCAAAGGGGCAATCCGGCCAATAATTTCAGCTGCCACAGGCACCGCTGTCCAACCGGCAGTGCGGCGCGGTTCGCTGCCGGTCCGGTCTTCTGGTTCATCCAAAGACACCACAAGAACATACTTTGGATCATTTGCCGGAAAAATGGAAGCGAACGTCGAGATCACCTTTTCCTCATGATAGGCGCCTTGCGGATTTGGTTTGTCAGCGGTTCCAGTTTTGCCAGCGACGGCATATCCTGCCACCTCGCCAAACGAAGCAGTTCCATCGGTGACAACACTGCGGAGCATATCAACAGCTTGTTTAGAAACAGTTTCCGAGATCACGCGCTCGCCTTTTTCCACGGTTGGATTGGGCACCAAAGTTGGAGTGACTTTATATCCTCCATTGGCAATGGCTGCGTATCCTACGGCCAAATGCAGCGGCGTTGCAGACAGCCCATGACCATAAGATATGGTCATTGTTGACAACTCGGTCCATTTGCTGGGCACAAGCGGTCTCCCCCCACTTGCTTCCGGCATTTCAATCGGGATCGGAGCAAGAAAGCCAAGCGAAGCAAGAAACCGCTTTTGCTCTTCGGCGCCAATCATTTGAGCAATTCTTGCAGCTCCGATATTGCTTGATTTGGTAATCACGTCAAAGACCGACAATTTGGCACCGTAATTATGGTAATCCTTGATCCGGAATTTACCCCACCGGATTGGCCCCCGAATATCAATGATGGTTTCGGGTGTAAGCATCCCCATTTGTAGCGCCTGAGAGACCGCGAATATTTTAAAAGTTGACCCCAACTCATAGACCCCTTGCAGGGCCCGATTAAACAGCGGGCTATCAGCCGCTTTTAATTTTGCAGGCAAACTTGGTCGATTGTTTGGGTCAAAATCTGGCAAAGATGCGAGGGATAATACTTCGCCGGTATGCACATCCATCAAAATGGCGGCAGCCCCTTTGGCATTCAAAAGCTGCATGCCTCCATAAAGCACTTGTTCAACGGCAGCCTGTACCGATAAATCTATTGAAAGCTGCAAAGGCGCGCCGGATTTGGCTGGATCGCGAAGTCTTTCATCGAAACTTTTTTCTACACCGGCAACCCCGACAACCTCAGCGGCATGAACACCTTCGCGCCCAAAGCTTGCGCCGCCCAAAATATGTGCCGCCAGATTGCCATTGGGATAAAGCCGCATTTCGCGCGGTCCAAAGCGTAATCCCGGATCTCCGATGTCATGCGCTGCTTGCATTTGCTCGGGGCTCAGCTTTTTCTTGATCCACAGAAACTTGCGCTTGCCGGTGAATGCCTTGAACAGCCGATCAGCATCCAAATCAGGAAAAACCTGAGCCAAAGCCTGGGCGGTGCCCTGCGCATCAACCAAATGTGCTGTTTCAACATAAAGCGAATGGGTTTCCATATTGGTGGCCAGGATGCGGCCCCGGCGATCAACAATATCGGCCCGTTGCGCAATAATTGACGCGCCTGCTCTTTGTGATCTTGGCTCGATAGGTTCAGAGGCAGCCAGCAACCCAATACGCACAGTGATCACAGCAAAGATACAAATAAACATAATCCCTAAAACCAGTAACCTGCCCTGAGCGCGCGCACGCGCAGGGTCACGTTGGGTTTCATGGCGAAGTTCGATATTTTTTCGCTCGATGATGTCAGGGTTTTCACCGCGCTCACGCGCTGGAAGTATTTGGCTGAGCGGTCTTAGAGGCGCACGCAAAGGCATATCACTCATTGACCAATCCTCCGGCTTGCCGCATCCAGCGGTGTTAAATCTTCTTCATTAAAGAGGGGAAGTTCGGGGTATCCCACTTGTGCAACACGGCCAAAGTGATCGGCGCTCAGCGGCAAAAGCTTTAAACCGTTGTAATTTAAATCCGCCAGATCCTGGAGCCGTTCAGGGCGGTTTTGATAGGCCAATTCCGCGCGCAGTATTTTAAGCCGGGCCCGCGCTTGTCCAATATCATCTTGCAACTCTTCAACATGCGTAAGAACAGCCTGTGTTTTGATGTTTTCTTGATAGGCCCAATACGCCAAACCAATCACCAAAGAGACTGTTATTGCATAAAGAAAGCCGCGCATTATCGTGATCCTTTCAGTACCGGCATTCCAAGCTCGCGCGCCTCAAGTCGGCCTCCTGCGGCGGCTGACGTACGCTTGGCAATCCGCAGCTTGGCGGATCTTGCACGCGGGTTTTTGGCAAGCTCAACGGCATCCACCACAATTGCTTTGCGGCTAATCAGATCAAATTGGGGCTCTTCCCTTTGGACATCAGGCGCGAAGCGATTGGACCGCCCCTTGCGCCCTGCGCGGGTTTGCAAGAAGCGTTTTACCATTCGGTCTTCGACAGAGTGAAAGGTAACCACAACAAGCAGCCCATCTGTTTTGAGCGCACGCTCTGCAGCAATCAAGCCGTCAAATAGCTCGCCATACTCATTATTTACGGCAATCCTTAGCGCCTGAAAACTGCGCGTGGCGGGATGAGATTGATTTGGTTTGGCGCGGGGCAAACAGCTTTCAATCAAAGAGGCCAAATCAAGCGTTCTGGTAAAGGGCTCTGTATCGCGCCGCGCCGCTATTGCACGGGCGATCCGGCGGCTGGCGCGCTCTTCACCGAAACGAAATAGCAAATCAGCCAAATCGCCCTCATCCATGTCATTGACAAGATCTGCTGCAGATGGGCCGTGTTGGCTCATCCGCATATCAAGTGGTCCATCGCGCAAAAATGAAAACCCGCGATCAGGTTGATCTAGTTGCATCGAGGAAACTCCCAGATCAAGAACCACACCGTCCAAATCTTGGGCATGCTGATCTAAGTTGGAAAATACATCCTCAACCAAACGAAGCCGATCGCCATAATCTGCCACCCACTCAGCAGCCATTTGATGAACTGCCGGATCGCGGTCCAAAGCTGTGACAGTGTTCGCGCCGGCATCAAGCAGCCCTCTGGCATATCCGCCCGCCCCAAATGTGCCATCCAGCCAATCCCCTGAGACCGGCGCTGCAGCCTCTAAAATCGGGCGCAATAAAACGGGGATATGAGGATCAGCCTGGGTAAAAAGAGCCGCCGGCGTCATACTCAAGCCCCTCCATCCTCATCTAGAAAGCTTAATGGATCAAAATCTTCGGGTTGCTCATGAAGCCATTGCTCGATTTTTGTCTGGTCAGCTTCATAGGTTTCCGGATTCCAAATTTGGAATGTGTCGCCCGCCGCAATGAAATAGGCTTCTTTTTCAATATTAATTTTTTGCCGCAACCGAGCTGGCAAAACTAGCCGGCCGGTATCGTCAATCGAGGTTGGAAAACTTTGTCCGTGAAAGAGGCGCTCAAGCGTCTTTCGACCAAGTGAGCCGCGCGCAAGCTGATCAATTTTGCGATCTACTTCCTGGATCGCCTCAATCGTGTAACACTCAAGAAAATTCCGGCGACTATCGCCATAGACAATCACCAACTCGGGCGGCAAACCATCGCACCAGTTGGGATCGCAGGCCTCAATCACACGGCGAAAAAGGGCCGGAATAGACACCCGTCCCTTTGCGTCCACCTTCTGCAGACCCTCACCTCTAAACCTGCGTGCCACGTCTATGCTCGCCCTTGTACAATCCCAAATC
>CABZJG010000064.1 GCA_902525995.1 Paracoccaceae bacterium
AAGTACCAGATAGGCCCCAAGCCCCAACATCGCGGATTGCAAAAGCAATCGGAAGGTTTTGATCAATGTGGTAAATCCGCCGCTTAGATCAGAGGTTTTAAGCTGATTGACCAGCGCTGAATTGCGCAGGCTTTGCCATCTTTGGAAAGCCCCTTCGGACATATTTAATGCGCGGATCATTTCGGCTTCACTGCGCATATGCTCGGCGGTTTGCGCCGCGTGAAAGGTCGCTTGAGCCGTTTTTGAGCCCGCCTCGCGGGTGGTCAATTGGTTGAGCAGGGCAAAACCGATCAAAATCGCGCCACCGCTGAGGGCCAGCAGTCCGAGCCATGGGTGAAAAAGACTAATCCCCAACAGGAAAATGGGCGTCCATGGCAGATCGAAAAAGGCCATGAGAACCGGCGATGTCATCAACCTTTGGATCACTTCAAGGTCATTTGCAGCGCCGGCCGCCAAAGGGTCTTGCGTCACGGCGGATCTGCGCAGCATGGCATCAAAAACCCGGCGGTCTAACCGCGCCTGAAACCGCGTGCCGACCCGGGCCATGATCCTGCCGCGGGCGAAATCCAAAAGCCCCATCACCGTATACAGAAAAACCACCATCAACGACAAAGCCACCAAGGTGGCCTCAGAGCGGCTGCTTAGAACCCGGTCATAGATTTGCAGCATATAAAGCGGGCCGGTGAGCAGAAGAAGATTGGCAAAACAGCTAAAAAGGCCAACGCCCCAGTAAAACCAGCGGCTTTCATTGCGCGCGTCTATAAGGTCTTTCTGTCTAAATTGGTGTGGTGTAAAGGCCATATAGATATACTTAAGAAGTAAAAATAATTCTAAAGTATTACACATCTGTGAACTTATGGCTAGAGTGTATTCCACATTCCTTTAGTGTGGCTCTTGGGTGGAATTCAGGACTGGATGCGATATATAAGCGAAGAGGAATCGTATTTTTTTTGCGCAATTGATCTGGCGGCGGTGTTACATGGTGGTGCGGATAGCTTTTTTACATAAGCTGTGGTTGGCAATTTCGCTGGTTGCGCTGAGTGCATGCAGTCCCCAGATGCTGACCACTGACATTCATGACCCCTATGAGGCAACCAACCGCCGAACGCACGCCTTTAATAAAGCAATTGATAAAACACTGGTCAGGCCCGTGGCCATTGGATATTCGCGGGTGCTGAACGATTCGATTGAAACGATCATCTCCAACATGGCGGATAATCTTTCTGTGCCAAGCCATATTGTGAATGACCTACTGCAAGGCGAGCTGCTTTCAGCGGTGCAGAACACGGCAAAGTTTGGCCTAAATTCAACCCTTGGATTGGCAGGCATTGCAACCCCAGCCGCCGAGTTTGGGCTTGATGGTGGGCGCTCGGATTTTGGCCAAACCCTGCATGTTTGGGGGGTTGGCGAGGGGGCCTTTGTTGAATTGCCGTTACTGGGGCCATCCACAGGCCGGGATGCAGTTGGCACCGCGGTTGATTATGTTCTTAATCCGGTTGGCAGACTGGCCACCGCTCAGCAACAGGCAATTGTAACAACCACGCGGGTTGGATCAATTTTAAGCCAGCGGGGTCAATTTGCCGGAACGGTTGATTCTGTGCTTTATGATAGCACAGATAGCTATGCCCAAATGCGCAGTATTTTCCTGCAGCGCCGGCGGTTTGAACTTGGCGGCCAACAAGAGGATGTCTATTTTGACCCCTATGACGACATATTTGGCGATGAATAAACTGCAGCGCAGAGCTGTCATTTTTGGGCTAACAGCCGCCCTTGTGCACGGGGCGGCGCCGGTTTGGGCGCTCAGCACAGCCCAAGCCAAGGCGCTCGTTGGGCGCGTGGTTGATGACATCAATAGGGTTATTCAATCGGGCCAAAGCGAACCTGTCATGCTGGCTGAGTTCGAAAAGATTTTTGAGCGCTACGCAGACGTAAAAACCATCGCGCGCTATGCGCTGGGGCGTGATGCGCGCAGCGCTTCTCCGGCGCAGATGGCGGCTTTCACCGACGCATTTTCAAGTTATTTTTCACGAAAATATGGCGCACAGTTTAATGAATTTGTCGGCGGCCGGATTGATGTGAAATCAACGAAAGCAATCAAGAGCTTTCATGAGGTCAAGGCCATTGTCGAGTTTCGGGGCGGCTCGAAGATGGAGCTTATTTTTTTGGTCTCTGATCGTTCCGGGCAGCCGCTGTTTTTCAATATCTTCTTGGAAGGTATCAATATGTTGCTGGCCGAGCGCACCGAGATTGGTGCGATGCTGGATCAGCGGAGCGGTGATCTAGAGGCGCTGATTTCCGACTTGAAAAAGATGGGTTGAACACGGCGCGGTTTTGGCGCTTAAGGAGTGCCAAGCAAGCGGCGTAAAAGTGTATTGATCGCGCCTCTTGGGCGGTCTTGTTCGCCCGCATCATTACGATTGAAAAATCCGCCTTCGGGCGCTGGGCCGCCGGGCGGTTGCGGTGCAGACATCGGCAGCGGCTTTGGCATATCTGTTTGATGCACCCGGGTCATGGTTTCCTGCCAGATTTGCGCAGGCAGCCCGCCGCCAGTGACTGCCGTCAAAGGGCGGTTGTCGTCATAACCCATCCAAACGCCTGCCACATAATCTGCTGTGAAGCCGATAAACCAGGCATCTCGGGCCGCCTGTGTCGTGCCGGTTTTGCCCGCCACTTGCCAGCCCTCTAGCCCGGCGCGCTGTCCCGTACCCTCGGCGACGACTTTTTCCATCATATAGACCAGTTGCTCAGCAGCCGATTGCCGGATTACCCGTTCCCCGATGCCGCCGCCGGCCCCCATTACAGGTTCATTGTCGTCATTCAAGCGAAGCTCGAGCAGCCCGTAAGGGGTGACCGCCGAGCCGCCATTTAAGATCCCGGCATAGGCGCCGACCATATCAATCAGTGTTGCCTCTGACACTCCAAGTGCAATCGCCGGGCCTTCGGCCAGATCAGTTCCAAGGCCAAAGTCAGCGGCCACTGTGCGCACATTTTCGCGGCCAATGGCTTCGGAAAGACGCACCGCCGGAATATTAAGGGATTTGGTCAGCGCCTCGCTTAAGGTGACAGTGCCCAAAAACTCTTCTGCGTAGTTTTTGGGGCTCCAGTCGCCTGAACCGGGGATCGTCAGCGTAAGGGGGCTGTCTTCAAGCATGTCGAGCGGCGAATAGCCCAGTTCTAGGGCTGTGGCATAGACGAAAGGTTTAAATGCCGAACCCGTTTGGCGCAGCGCTTGAGTGGCGCGGTTAAAGGCCCCAGAAACTTTTAGCTTGCGCCCGCCCACCATTGCGCGCACCGCGCCATCCGCCGACATGACCACGATGGCGGCCTGTGCTTCAGAGCCTGTTTTGACCAGATCCGTGAAAACATACTCTAGCGCCTCTTCCGCCACCCGTTGGATGGTCGGGTCGAGTGTGGTTTTAATTTTCACATCTTCGGTGGTGTTCCGGGTGAAGAAAAGCGGTCCGCTTTCCATCACCCAATCTGCAAAATATCCGCCTGCATTGGCTTCGGCCGCGCTTGATAATACGGCAGGGTTTTGCCGCGCGGCGGCCGCTTCTTGCGCGCTGAGATAGGATTGCTCTTCCATCAGGCCGATAATCACTCCGGCGCGGTTTTGCGACCTTATCAGATTGTTGGTTGGGGCATAGCGGGTCGGGGCCACCAGCAAACCGGCAAGCATCGCGGCTTCGGCCGGACCAACATCGGCAGCAGAGCGGCCAAAATAGCGTTGCGCAGCGGCTTCAAATCCGCGCGCGCCCGCCCCGAGAAAGGCGCGGTTTAGATAAATCGTCAAAATGTCATCTTTGCTATATTTAGCTTCCATAGCGAGCGCATAAATAGCCTCTTTGATTTTTCGCCAAAGCGAGCCTTGGCGGCAATCTGCTTCATAGGCACGTTCGCTGGCCCAGCGGCTTTGATCATAAGGTACGCCCAAACACAGCAATTTCGCTGATTGTTGGGTGATGGTTGATCCACCGTGACCCGACAGCGGCCCACGGCCCTCGCTGAGGTTAATGCGCACCGCGCTGGCAATGCCGCGAGGGCTAAGGCCAAAATGGCGATAAAACCGTTTGTCTTCGGTGGCGATAACGGCATTTTTAAGATGCGGTGACACCGTCTTTGCGGTGATGACCCCGCCAAATTGATCCCCGCGCCAGGCAAACACTTCGTCTTGATAGTCAAGCAAGGTCACAGAGCCCCGCGAGCGTCCATCCAAAAGCTCACCAACAGGTGGCAGGCTAAACCAAACATAACCAATTGCGAGACCGATGAGCACTATAATGGTGAGGCTGGTGCGCCAGAGTACAGCCCAAACCAATTTCCAAATCAGCCGCAAGATCCATTTGAACAAGCGGGTGACCATATTGCCTTTGGGCTTTGGCTTTGCAGTCCGGCCCGATGCCTTAGATGCACTGACTTTGGGCGCAGCGCTGGCGCCGCGGCGTTTTTTATATCGATTGTCAGCGACCAGTGGCTTGGTCGGTTTGCGGTTGCCTGCCATTTATTTTTAAAGCCTCAAGGCATTTTTATTTTGCACAGCATACTCGGCTTTTATCCGCTTGTTTAGGGCATTTCGCCGGGTAATTTCATGCATAGTTCGATTAAAAAATAATCAAATTAAATGAAATGCGCAATAAATATGCGCTTTTGCTTGATTTTTCACTGTTTCCCCGCCGGCATTGCTTTTCTTTTAACGCCCGCAGTGCTGTTGTGGTTCCGCAACGTTCCTCATTTGGCCTCAACCGGCCTGACTCAGAAAGGAAAATACGGTGAAATTGATCATTGCAGCCATCAAACCGTTCAAGCTTGAAGACGTGCGTGAAGCACTGACCGAGATTGGTGTTCGGGGCATGATGGTGACAGAAATAAAAGGTTTTGGTGCCCAATCCGGTCACACCGAAATCTATCGCGGGGCAGAATATGCGGTGAATTTTGTACCCAAAATCAGACTTGAAGTTGTGGTTGATAGCGCAGCTGCGGACCAGGTGGTCGAAACCATCACAAAAACGGCCCAAACCGGTAAAATCGGCGATGGTAAGATTTTTGTTCTGGATGTGCAGCAAACCATCAGAGTGCGCACCGGTGAGACCGGTTCAGAGGCAATTTAGCAAAGGAAACCTAGAATAATGTTTACGAAAAGAACGAGCTTAATTGCTGGCGCCATAGCGGCGTTTTGCCTGCCGTCGCTCGGGCTGGCGCAAGCGGAAGATGTCACGCCTTTAAACGGCGAAATCGGCTTTATCTTCACCACTTTCATGTTTTTGGTTGCCGGATTTCTGGTGTTCTGGATGGCGGCAGGCTTTGCCATGCTCGAAGCTGGATTGGTGCGCTCAAAAAACGTGGCGATGCAGCTGACCAAAAATGTGGGGCTGTTTTCACTGGCCTCTTTGTTTTATTATCTCATCGGCTACAAACTGATGTACCCCGGCGATAGCTGGAGTATTGAAGGAATGCTGGGCGCCTTTGTCCCTGCCGTGCTTGAAGCGGTTGGGTTGGCCGATACGGAAGCTGACATGACCTATGCCTCTGTCGGTTCGGACTTCTTCTTCCAGTTGATGTTCTGTGCTGCGACTGCTTCTATTGTGTCTGGCGCGTTGGCCGAACGGATTAAACTCTGGCCATTCCTGATTTTCACCATGCTTTTGACAGCTGTGATTTACCCAATCCAAGCCAGCTGGAAATGGGGCGGCGGTTTCCTCGATGCCATGGGCTTTTTGGACTTTGCTGGATCAACCGTAGTGCATTCGGTTGGCGGTTGGGCCGCACTGACAGGTGCGATCATTCTTGGGCCGCGCATTGGTAAATACACCAAAGAGGGCAAAACTGTTCCAATCCCTGGCTCTAACCTGACGCTGGCAACTTTGGGCACATTCATTCTGTGGCTCGGTTGGTTCGGCTTTAACGGTGGCTCGCAACTTTACATGGATACAGCGGGCAATGTGGCCGACATCAGCCGGATATTTGCCAATACAAATACGGCAGCAGCAGGCGGCGCGGTTGCGGCTCTGATCCTTACCCAGCTGCTTTACAGGAAACCTGACCTGACGATGGTTTTGAACGGCGCTTTGGCGGGTCTGGTGTCTATCACCGCAGAACCGCTGACCCCAAGCCTTGGGTCCGCAACACTGATCGGTGCTGTTGGCGGTGTGATCGTTGTTCTCACTGTTCCACTGCTGGATCGGTTCAAAATCGATGATGTGGTTGGCGCGATCCCGGTACACTTGTTTGCTGGTATCTGGGGCACAATCGCGGTGGTCTTCACCAACTCTGATGCGTCCTTGGGCACTCAGCTGTACTCGATCATCGTTGTCGGTATCTTTGTGGTGATTGCTTCTGGAGTGGTTTGGTTCATTCTCAAATCAGTCATGGGCATCCGGGTTGAGGAAGAAGACGAAATCAACGGTTTGGATATGTCTGAACTGGGGATGGAAGCCTATCCGGAATTTGGCCGCAGTTAATCGCGAACCAACAATTAAAACAACAGCGGGCTCCTGAAATTCAGGAGCCCGTTTTTTATTCAGCAAGGATTAAAGACGACCCTGCGCAGCCTTGGGCTGCGCTATGAAATTGGAAATTGACCATCATAAATCGGATCAAGTGTCTCGGTTTCGAACAGTGAAGATACTGAAGTACCATTCCAGATATTCAAAATCGCTTGGGCAAACATTGGCGCTGTGGGCACAATGCGAATATTAGGAGCCGCTTTGACAGGGTCGCTGGCCTCGATGGAATCGGTGATGACCAAAGATTTCATCACCGATTTTGAAATCCGCTCGACTGCCGGACCCGACAGGACGCCATGGGTGATATAGGAGTGCACTTCCGAGGCTCCGTTTTCGAGCAAAACCTCAGCGGCTTTGCACAGCGTGCCAGCGGTGTCGCAAATATCATCAACGATGATACATTTTTTACCTTCCACATTCCCGATCACGGTCATTTCGGCCACTTCGCCATGTTTCTCACGGCGCTTGTCCACGATGGACAACGGCGCGCTGATCCGTTTGGCCAACTCACGCGCGCGGGCCACACCGCCCACATCGGGCGAAACCACCATCACGTCATCAAGATCACCTTTGAACTGGTGCAGAATATCAAGAGCGAAAATCGGCGAGGCATAAAGGTTATCGACGGGGATATCGAAAAATCCCTGAATTTGCGCCGCGTGCAAATCCATCGTCAAGACGCGCTCGATACCGGCTTTGACCAGCATATTGGCCACCAGCTTGGCACTGATCGGGGTACGGGCTTTTGAACGCCGATCTTGCCGCGCATAGCCAAAATAGGGAATAACCGCAGTGATCCGACTGGCTGAAGATCGCTGTAGGGCGTCTGCCATGATCAAAAGCTCCATCAGGTTGTCATTGGCAGGATTTGATGTGGACTGGATCACAAACATATCTTCGCCGCGCACATTCTCATAGACTTCAACGAAAATTTCCTGGTCGTTAAACCGCTCAACACGGGCATCTACCAAGCCCACATTAAGGCCGCGATGAAGCGACATGCGCCGCGAAATAGCGTTGGCTAGAGTCAGGTTTGCATTCCCCGAGATTAGCTTTGGTTCAGTAATTGTCGGCATATAACTTTTCCCCAGATGCTCTATGTGACAGATTCGTGACGTTGACACCGCTTAGCACGGCGTTATTGTCTGGCAAAGTGGTGGATGTACAGGAGAGAGAATTTGCCAAAGATTGAGTACTATTTTTCGGTCATTTCACCCTATACCTATCTCGCGGGCGAAAGATTAAGCGATGTTGCAGCGCGCCACAGCGCCAATGTCGTGTACCGGCCACTAGATGTGGTGGCGCTTTTTGCGCGCACGGGCGGCGTGGTTCCCAAAGAGCGCCACATCAGCCGCCGTGAGTATAGATTACAAGAACTTACACGTCAGTCAAAAAAAGTAGGTCTGCCTTTAAACTTAAGCCCTGCGCATTGGCCAACTAATCAGGCACCGGCCTCTTATGCTTTTATCGCGGCCAAAAACAGCGGCGGTAGTGATCTGGGCACATTGGTTCATGCGATGACCCGTGCCTGCTGGGCAGAAGATCGCAATATTGCCGAAGATGATGTCATCCGTGACTGCCTCGCCGCTGCAGGCTTTGATCCTGATTTGGCCAGTGGCGGGTTGCTGCAAGGGGCCGAAGAATATGCCGCCAACCTAGAAGCCGCAGTGGACGCTGGCGCCTTTGGTGCGCCGTTTTATATTGTGGACAGGGATCAAAGGTTTTGGGGACAGGACCGGCTTGAAGATCTTGATGCACATTTGTCTGGTAGGCTTTAATGCCAATTGAAAACCGCGCTGGGCATTTGACCCACCATACGCAGTCGGACGGTGACGGCAAACCGGTGTTAATGCTGCATTGCACGATGGGCAACGCGGGTGTATGGCGGGGGCTAATCGAGCATCTTGGCCCTGATCACCGTTTTA
The DNA here is from genome assembly GCA_902525995.1 of Paracoccaceae bacterium. Classification (GTDB taxonomy): domain Bacteria; phylum Pseudomonadota; class Alphaproteobacteria; order Rhodobacterales; family Rhodobacteraceae; genus CABZJG01. The sequence goes on from CABZJG010000064.1 coordinate 8,429, forward strand.
CTGCCTTTGACATGCCCGGCCATGGCAAATCTGCGCCATGGCACCAAAAGGGCGACTTTCATACTATCACCACTGAGATCGCCAAAACATTTCTAGATCAGCCAATGGATTTGATCGGGCATTCTTACGGCGGCACAATTGCAGTAAGGCTGGCGCTTGAGCTGCCAAAGATGGTGCGCTCCTTGGTGCTGATTGAGCCAGTGCTGATCAATCTTGCCTTTGCCGACAATCCAGAGCTTAAAGCTCTTTATGCCCAAGATCATCAAGGGTTCGAAGAGGCTTGGCAGCGCGGTGATCTGGAAACGGCAGCGCGCGAGTTTTCACGCTTGTGGGGTGATAGCCGCCCTTGGCAAGATGTGCCGGAGCGCGCAAAGCAGACAATGATCGATAAAATTGGTATGATCAAAGCGGGCGAGCATAATGTAATCGGGGATCGTTACGGGTTTTCCAAACCCGGCCGGTTGGCCGCTGTTGATGTGCCGGTGCTGCTGATTGAAGGGGCGGCATCGCATCTGAGCGCAGGGGCCGTGAATACAGCGCTTCAACACCGCCTGCCGCAGGCGCAGCGCAGAGTGATAGAGGATGCGGGACATATGGTGCCGATCACCCATGCGGCGAAAACTGCACAGGCGATTGACGGGTTTTGGCAGGGCATCGGCACACAATAAGCCGTTTTTCCAGAGCTGATGAGTGATTGCCTAATTCTACAG
>CABZJG010000065.1:0-2500 GCA_902525995.1 Paracoccaceae bacterium
TTGTTGACGCCTGTGAAGCGGTGACAATGTTAACTTGCCCTGCTGTTAGAGCCGGGTGATTTGGTATTGCGCGCTATATAGGATTGGTCAATTTAGAGAGATATTTTTTTATATGGGTTTTTATTAGGTTTGGCGGTGACTTACTCTCCCACGCCTTAAGACGCAGTACCATCAGCGCAACGGCACTTAACGGCCGGGTTCGGAATGGAGCCGGGTGTTTTGCTCGTTCTATGGCCACCAAACCGAATAAAAACCCATGATATCAAAGTGTTGTCCAAGTCAGCAGTTATAATGGGTTGGTATGCTTTATTGACCGTAAGATCAGAGTGTTAATCTGACTGTTACTGGATCAAATCAAGCCTATCGGGCCATTAGTACCGATCAACTGAACGCATTACTGCGCTTACATCTCCGGCCTATCGACGTGGTGGTCTACCACGGCCCTCAGGGATACCTTGTTTTGAGGGGGGCTTCCCGCTTAGATGCCTTCAGCGGTTATCCTGTCCGATCATAGCTACCCTGCACTGCCGTTGGCACGACAACAGATCCACCAGTGGATCGTTCACCCCGGTCCTCTCGTACTAGGGGCAACTCCTCTCAAGTATCCTACACCCACGGCAGATAGGGACCGAACTGTCTCACGACGTTCTAAACCCAGCTCACGTACCTCTTTAAACGGCGAACAGCCGTACCCTTGGGACCTGCTCCAGCCCCAGGATGAGATGAGCCGACATCGAGGTGCCAAACACTGCCGTCGATATGGACTCTTGGGCAGTATCAGCCTGTTATCCCCGGCGTACCTTTTATCCGTTGAGCGATGGCCCTTCCACACGGGACCACCGGATCACTATGGCCGTCTTTCGACTCTGCTCGACTTGTCAGTCTCGCAGTCAGGCTGGCTTCTGCCATTGCACTCAACGAGCGATTTCCGACCGCTCTGAGCCAACCTTCGCGCGCCTCCGTTACTCTTTAGGAGGCGACCGCCCCAGTCAAACTACCCGCCACGCAGGGTCCCGGATCCGGATAACGGACCGCGGTTAGACATCAAAAGTGCGAAGGGTGGTATCTCAAGGGAGGCTCCACAGAAACTAGCGTTCCTGCTTCAAAGCCCACCACCTATCCTGCACATCACAATTCTGATGCCAGTGCGAAGCTGTAGTAAAGGTGCACGGGGTCTTTCCGTCTAACCGCGGGAAGCCTGCATCTTGACAGGCAATTCAATTTCGCTGAGTCTACGTTGGAGACAGCGGGGAAGTCGTTACGCCATTCGTGCAGGTCGGAACTTACCCGACAAGGAATTTCGCTACCTTAGGACCGTTATAGTTACGGCCGCCGTTTACCTGGGCTTCAATTCGGAGCTCTCACCCATCCTTTTAACCTTCAGGCACCGGGCAGGCGTCAGACCCTATACGTCGTCTTGCGACTTCGCAGAGCCCTGTGTTTTTAGTAAACAGTCGCCACCCCCTGGTTTGTGCCCCCAGCCAATACTTGCGTAGAAACTGGGCCTCCTTCTCGCGAACTTACGGAGGTATTTTGCCGAGTTCCTTCAACGTAGTTCTCTCAAGCGCCTTGGTATGCTCTACCAGTCCACCTGTGTCGGTTTAGGGTACGATCTCATGGAGGGCTATTTCCAGGGACTGATCAGCGGCCTGCCCAATCCGATAAGGGCAAACAACCTTCACAATCCGTCACTTCCTCCTGGCCCAGGAATATTAACCTGGTTCCCATCGTCTACGCCTTTCGGCCTCGACTTAGGGGTCGGCTTACCCTGCTCAGATTAGCTTTAAGCAGGAACCCTTGGACTTTCGGCGAGAGTGTCTCTCACACTCTTTGTCGCTACTCATGTCATCATTCTCACTAGTGATCTCTCCACCGGATGCCTTACAGCCCGGCTTCACAGAAAATACCTTATCCTCCAAGGCCGCCCGAAGACGGCTAAAGAGGACAGGTATTATGTCACACTACGCTCCGCTACCATGCATTAAATGCATCCGAAGTTTCGGCTCATGGCTTGAGCCCCGTTACATCTTCGCCGCAGGACAACTTATTTAGACCAGTGAGCTGTTACGCTATCTTTAAAGGATGGCTGCTTCTAAGCCAACCTCCTGGTTGTTTTGGTCGTCCCACCTGCTTTCCCACTTAGCCATGAATTGGGGGCCTTAACTGTCGGTCAGGGTTGTTTCCCTCTCCACGACGGACGTTAGCATCCGCCGTGTGTCTGCCATCTAGTACTCCCGGGTATTCGGAGTTTGGTTAGGATCAGTAAGCCTGTGGGGCCCCATTACCCATCCAGTGCTCTACCCCCCGGGGTATTCGGATGACGCTCTACCTAAATAGATTTCGCGGAGAACCAGCTATCTCCGAGTTTGATTGGCCTTTCACCCCTAGGCACAGCTCATCCCGATCCTTTTCAACGGATGTGGGTTCGGTCCTCCAATACGTGTTACCGTATCTTCAACCTGGCCATGCCTAGATCACTCGGTTTCGGGTCTGATCCATC
>CABZJG010000065.1:7500-9129 GCA_902525995.1 Paracoccaceae bacterium
CTATATGCTGCGGATCGTTTGCATATCTCTGAAGAGCTTTCTGATTTTCGAAAGTTGCCACAAATCCATAGTCAAAATCCGCAGATTTGTTTTCAAAGTCTAAATTTTGACCAAACGTGAAACTTTGAAAACCCTCAATCTGGTTCACAAGTTTCGACAGCTTTATCATGACTTCAGCGACATCATTTAGTACGATGTTTTGTTTTAAATTCAAAAACACACAGTGCTCAATCATCGCTTACGCCTCAAATAACTTTAGGTGAAACAACCATTCACTTCACCCCTATCGGTAAATTTTCCATCTGGAACATCACAATCGTTTGATCCAATCAAGAATTTTTTCAACCACATCACCTGTGAGGTCTGGGGAAAAATATCGCCTGCCAAAACATGTGCCTCTGCATCGTCATTGGGACCTGGATCTACCTTAAATACTTCGCTTTCACCGCCCCAACGCTGAGCGATTTTATTAATCATGTCTGGGCGAACAACTTGATCATTTTCAGACATGATAAACAAGGCGGGTATTGGAACATTAGAAAAATTTTTGCGAACAACTTTCTGAACAAGAGCCGCCATCGGCAAGGTCGACACTATAGGATAAACTGTTGTCCAAAATTTACTGTGCTCAGGGTTTAGCGCTTCAAAACGCCGCTCTCGGCCCACCAGTAGCGGGATCAAAATGCGGGCCAATGGCCAAGTTAACAATCTGGCAGCAGAATTATTCACACCAAAATTTGGGGCAACAAAAATCATCCCCTCCACATTTTTCGACAATCCAGAATCAAAGGCAGCGGCGGCTGATAATGTTCCGCCAGTTGATGTCGATATAATCAACACGCGCTCACCGATGCGCCGCGCAATTGCCAAAGCTTCTGCTGTGTCATGCATCCAACTGGCGACTGTGGCCTCCGCCATTGCCTCCCCCGATCGGCCATGACCGGTCAAGCGGGCAAAATATAAGTTTGCTCCGAGTGAGTGTGCCACTTGATCTGGAACAGGTCTAATTTCCTCTGAACTCGCAGAAAACCCATGGAGATATACGATTGAGATGGGCGTTTTCTGCTGCGAGCCTTGATGCCAAATAATGCGTTTTTCTGTACCTGGTTTGATATCTGGAATTTTTGCCTCGGACGCTTGCAAGTAGCCATTTACATCTGACCCCAATTGGTCTTCATCAAAATGAGTTTGCAAATCTGCTGGTTCTCGGGGCGCAATCATCCAAAACAGCAATATTAACAGAAAAAAAATGAGCGCGAAAATCACTAGAGAACCACCTTACTGCTAAATTGCTGTGTCCGATACCATATGAGAACCGATTTAATACAGCGCGAAACATCTTTCAATTTGGTTTTATTGGTGATGCTAAATTTAGAAGGGAAGAAAAGTCTAACTGGATCAAAAGAATTTAATCCAACTTTATTTTGCTCCAGTTTGTCGAACCCCCAATTTGAGGACGGATTTAAGTCTGTAACCTGCCTAAATTCGAATGAAAAGGCTCAGTGCGAGCCAAATACTCATCCCAAGCTATTGTGTTGACTATCGACCTACCAGTCAGCTCTAACTATCCAAAGGAACACAAATTAACGAAAAGCCATGAAGATTTCTGCGGCATGAATCAAGCAACTC
>CABZJG010000066.1 GCA_902525995.1 Paracoccaceae bacterium
ATTTGCTTAATATTTTGCACAAGCTGTTTGCGTTTGTGATTGTTGCCATCAGTATGTGCAACAATATTTGCTTTCATGTCCATTGTATTAGCTAAGCTGTTAAGTGCTTTAGTTGAAATAGGTAGTTGTTGTGCTTGTATACTTCCCCAATAACCTTCGCTCATATGGCAATCTTTGCTGAAACTACGAGCTGTAGTTGAAGGAAAAGCAATACATATTTGTTCATAAAGTGTTTGTGAAAAGTTAGTCATAGTTGTCCTTAAATCCAAAGTAGATGCTAAATGCTACAGTAATATTTATTTGAGTTTTTATGTTTTTAACATGGTATCGAAGAGCTAAAGCTCATCGTCAAACTCATTTCATTCGTTTGATTTTCTAACTCTAATTCAATTGAAATCTTTTCCATTGTGTTTAGTCATACCAAAGCCAATATTGGCTTTAGTATAGCTGTTTGCAGATCTTTTCCACTGCGCCTTTTGCCATATCACAACACACTACTTGAAAAACAAGTTGGGAAGGTTTTGCTATCGACCCTATTTTAGTGCCACCGTACGCTAACTACTAACATGCTTGTGATGACATATTGCTAGTAGCTACTATGGTTCTTGTTTGTTAACCCATATCATTCTTTTTTATTTTGTGCGTCATGTTGCGTGTGTAAGTTTTACCCCACCTTTTCCACGTAATCTTTTAGGGACGCTATGTTTTGCCAATGTTTGCCTATGTTTGTTTGCTAGTTAGATAATCGAATTGTGTTTTATTAAGTGTGTCCAAAGTTTTGTTACAATTAGTACATTTAAGTTCACCATAATATCGCTTCCTTAAATTTCTTTTGCTATTCTTAGTTTTTTTGAAACGAACTTTTGATCTAACAACTGAAAGTACATGTTTGTTAGAAATACATGTGCCTGTGTTTAGTTCTGTTAATTTGTCTAAGTAATTTTTATATCCACCGCCATTAAATTTGTATTCTTTCCAATAGTGATAGTGAGCTAAGTCACCTCTACAATCTTCAATACTTAAATTTTTACGCATTCTTGTTACCTTCTTCTTTTGTATAATTTTATTTATACAAAACTAAAAATAAGTGCTGAAAATGGGTCTAAAAATGAAGGTTTTGAAATTTACTTTAGATTACGTTTGATTTGTTTATTTGCCATTTTGTTGACCTGTTTCTCAATATCTTTGTAATAGTCTGTCCATTGTTTTTCGGTAGCATGTTTTATGCCTGCTAATTGTTGTAGCCTCTCTACATCTTTATCTCATGTTGTTGTTTCTTCAGCTCTTCTCTGTGTTTTTTTAGTTTGTCCTCAATTTCCCACTTTTTCAGCACTTTTATCCCATCTGTCCATTTCATCATCACCAAATGGATTAGGGTTATAGATTGGCGAAAATTTCATATCCCATTCAATTTCTGATTTATGTTTTTTTATTTCGTCAGCATATTTTTTCTTTTTTGCTTTTGTTTCTTCATCATCAGCTGGTGAAACAGCAAAAGCATATTTTATTTCTTCTTTTAATTTTTTATTTCCATTTAATTCATTCATTTAAGCTAGCTCCGTATAATGTATTTATACGCAAATAACCCATACATGCCTTTCAGCGTATAAAACGATGAACAATTAAGTGTACTAAGTATAACAACTCAATCATGTTACACTTTTATAAGCTAAAACAGGTATTTAAGTAGGAAAGTCAATGTTCAGAAAGTATGTTTAGACTTAAATGTTACATAGGAGTTTAGGCATGAAAGTAGGATATAGAAGAGTAAGTAGTTTAGATCAAAATTTGGACAGACAAGAGCTAGTTGGAGTAGAAAAAATATTTGAAGATAAAGCTAGTGGTAAAGATACAAACAGAACTGCATTAAATAAAATGATAGCTTTTGTACGCAATGGTGACCAAGTTGTAGTTCATAGCATTGATAGACTGGCTAGAGATTTAAGAGACTTACAAACTATTATCCTACAGCTTAATGAAAAAGATGTTGGGATTGAGTTTTTAAGTGAACGTTTAGTTTGTAGCGGAAATAATGATGATGCTTTTGCAAAATTACAATTACAGCTAATGGGAGCATTTGCAGAGTTTGAACGTAATATTATTAGAAAACGTCAAGCTGAAGGTATTGCTAAAGCTAAAGCAAAAGGTGTTTACGATAATAGAAAACGTAAAAAGAAAGTAAGCTACAAGCGTATTTTGGAATTAGTTGCTAATGGTTACAATAAAACTGAGATAGCAGAAACGTTGGGTGTTAGCAGAATGACAGTACATCGTGCCTTTAGAAGCCAAGTTGAAGTGTTAACATAAAGCTATTGAAAACAATAAAATTGTCAAAATTCAAAACATTGGTAATACTTACCAAAAGTATTGAATTGGTGGCATATGTACGAAACAACATTCAAAAATATTGATGATACCCTTTGGAAAGACGCTGGTTGTAGCAGCGAGCTTGATTACATAGAGCAAACCAGCTGGATATTGTTCCTCAAATATTTGGATGATTTTGAGTCTGACAAGGAAACTGCAGCACTTCTAAATGGTGAAACTTACAGCCGGATTATTGATGGCGAATTTCGTTGGGCAAAATGGGCAGCGCCAAAAAGAGCTGACGGTACACTAGACTACAATACTGCAATGACTGGGGATGATTTAAGGGATTTTGTGAACTTTAAGCTGTTCCCACACTTAGCAAGCTTCAAACAAACTGCTGAAAATCCTCGTAGCCTCAACTATAAAATTGGAGAGATTTTTGGTGAAGTCCGCAACAAGCTACAAAGTGGCTATGCTTTGCGTGATGTCATCAATAAGGTGGATGAACTTAAATTCCTTAGCAATGAGGATAAGCATGAGCTCAGCAGCCTCTATGAAGACAAAATCAAAAATATGGGCAATGCTGGGCGTAATGGCGGTGAGTACTACACACCACGCCCCCTTATCAAAAGCATTGTAAAAGTCACAAACCCGCAGATTGGTGAAACTGTCTATGATGGTGCAGTTGGAAGTGCTGGATTTCTTTGTGAGGCATACGCGTGGATGCGTGGGCAAGGTGAGCTGAGTGCTGCGGATTATGAACAGCTGCAAAACAATACCTTTATTGGCAAAGAGAAAAAGTCACTAGCTTATGTGATCGGTATTATGAACATGATACTGCACGGGGTTGAGGCACCCAATATCGTTCATAACAACACATTGGCTGAAAACATTACTGACATTCAGCAAAAGGACAGAGTTGATGTCGTGCTTGCCAATCCCCCATTTGGTGGAAAAGAACGAGCAGAAATTCAGCAGAACTTTCCGATTAAAACCAGCGAAACCGCCTATCTATTTCTACAGCACTTTGTCAAAATTCTGAAGAGTGGTGGACGCTGTGGTGTGGTTATCAAAAACACGTTTCTTAGCAATACAGATAACGCCAGCATTGCCCTTCGCAAACAGCTGCTAGAGGAATGTAATCTGTTCGCAGTATTGGATTTGCCAGGTGGTGCCTTTATTGGCACAGGCGTTAAAACCGTTGTGCTATTTTTTGAAAAGGGCAAGCCAACAGACAAGGTTTGGTATTACCAGCTGAATGCTGGTAGAAATATGGGTAAGACAAATCCGCTGAATGAAAAGGATTTGGCTGATTTTGTTGAGATGTCCAAAAAACAAGAGCTCAGCGAAAATAGTTGGCTTGTGGATGTTGCAGACATCAACACGGACACATGGGATTTGACAGTAAATAATCCTAATCGTGTTGAGGAAGTTGATAACCGCACTCCAGCAGAAATTATCGCTGAGATTGAGGAGTTGGACGCTCAAGCAGCGCAAGCATTACAAGCAATTAAGGAGTTGCTGTGATGTGGAAGTCAGCAAAACTAGGCGATGTCTGCAACATAATTAATGGAAGCACACCCTCACGCAAGGAGCTGAGTTATTGGGAAAATGGAAATATTTTATGGTTTACAATAGATGATTTACGCACACAGGGGCGTGAAATCACCACAACAGCTCAGAAAATAACTGCAGCTGCGGTGAACAAAACTAGTGTCAAACTAATTCCTGCGAATAGCGTACTACTCTGCTGCACTGCATCAATTGGAGAAGTTGCAATCGCCCGCTCAGAAATGGCGACTAACCAGCAGTTCAATGCTCTTGTTCCAAAAACTGACAACTTATTGCCAGAATATCTGTATTATTTTGCCTCCACATTAAAGGAAAAATTATTAGCAGTTAGTGGCAGTGCCACAATAAATTTTGTTGCTATAAGTAAGTTAAAGAACATAAGCATTTTGATTCCCCCACTCGCAGAGCAGCAAAGCATCGTAGCCAAACTTGATGCCGCCTTTGCTGAGATTGATGAGGCAATTTTAAAAATTGAAGCAAAGTCAATAAACGCTGAGAAGATTTTTTTGAATGGCGTAGATGCTCATTTCACAGAGACGTCAGTAGCATCGAAAACTTCAAAACTGTTTGAAATAACCAGTAAAATTGGAAGTGGAGCAACTCCTAAAGGGGGCAAAGCAGCTTATAAAACTGAAGGCATTTCGTTGATACGCAGCATGAATGTGCACGATATAAACTTCAAATGGAAAGACTTAGCAAAAATTGACGATGCGCAAGCTGACAAACTTTCTAATGTAGAAGTTTTTAAAAATGACGTTTTGCTCAACATAACTGGAGCCTCTGTTGCTAGATGCTGTGTTGTTGACGAAGCTGCTTTGCCAGCAAGAGTAAACCAACACGTAGCTATAATACGTCCTTTAGAAGATACTGTCCTAACTGATTATCTTGCGTATTTGTTAGTATCCAAAACCTACAAGGATTTACTATTGACTGTGGGAGAAGGTGGTGGGGCAACGAGACAGGCAATAACGAAAGCTGAAATAGAACAGTTCACAATTAGTTACCCGTCAAGCATTGATGAACAAGTTTCATTAGTAGAAAAATTTGATAAATTGCGTAAGCAGGTATTAAACTTAAAGGCAAATTACGAGAAACAAGTTAATGAATTTCAGTCATTAAAATCAGCTATCCTCGCACAAGAATTGCGAAGTGAGGCAGCATGAACGAAGCGGATACCCGTGCAGAATATATTGACAAACAGCTTGAAGCGGCTGGCTGGATTACAAGTGCGGAAACAGGCGTACGTGTAAGGCGAGAATGCAACATCAATGCGGGTGAAATCCGCTCCAGCGATATCCGCACAGGGTAGCTAAAAGCGGACTACATACTTGAATACAAAAACACCAAGCTCGCTGTTGTGGAAGCTAAAAGCAATGAGCTGGATGTGTCTGAGGGTGTGGCACAAGCCAAGCTCTATGCAGAAAAACTTCGCCTTCAAACCAGCTTTGCAGCTAATGGCAAAGCCATATACGAAATCAATCACGCAAATGGTACAGAAGGTGAAGTGGATGCTTTCCCTTCACCAGAAGAGCTTTGGAAGCGAGTTTACGGTAGTGGCAATGTATGGCTGGATAAATTTAGCAATGTTCCATTTGAAGATTTCAATGGCACACGACAACCACGCTATTATCAGCAACTTGCAGTTAGCAACGCCGTTCAAGCGATAGCAGAAAAAAAACAGCGTGTATTGCTTACCCTTGCCACAGGCACTGGGAAAACTTTCATCGCCTTTCAGATTGCATGGAAGCTGTTCAAAAGCCGCTGGACTTTGCAACGTGATGGCAAGCGTCAGCCTCGTATCTTATTCCTCGCTGATAGAAACATCCTTGCCAACCAAGCCTATTTGGATTTTGGCGCATTTGATGATGCAGCGTTGGTTCGCATTACGCCCAATGACATAGCCAAACGAGGAGAAGTTCCCAAAAATGGTAGCGTCTTCTTCACTATCTTTCAGAGCTTTATGAGCGGTAAAGATGGTGAGCCTTATTTTGGGAAGTATGAGCCAGACTTCTTTGATTTAGTAATTATTGATGAGTGTCATAGAGGTGGCGCCAATGATGAAAGCAATTGGCGTAATATCCTCAATTACTTTTCTGGTGCTGTGCATTTGGGGCTTACAGCTACGCCCAAGCGCAAAGATAATACAGATACATATGCGTACTTTGGTGAACCAGTTTTTATATACAGTTTGAAAGAGGGAATACAGGATGGCTTTCTCACCCCTTTCAAAGTCAAACGCATCCAAACAACGATTGATGAATACATCTACACACCTGATGATGACGTAATAGAGGGTGAAGTTGATGAAGGACATGTATACACAGAAGCTGATTTCAATAAAAAAATTGTAATACCAGAGCGGGAAAAAAAACGTGTTAACGAAATGCTTAACTCAATCAACCCTAATGAAAAAACTATTGTATTTTGTGCAAACCAAGCACATGCGGGCATGATACGTGATTTAATCAACCAGATGTCAGAGAAGCCTAGTGTTGATTATTGTGTGCGAGTCACATCAAACGATAAGGACATAGGTGACACCTATTTGGATCAGTTTAAAGATAACGACAAAACAATACCCACAATCCTAACTACCAGTCAAAAGTTAACAACGGGCGTGGATGCGCGCAATGTTCGTAATATTGTATTGATGCGCCCTGTAAACAGCATGATTGAATTCAAGCAAATCATTGGGCGTGGAACACGATTATTTGAGGGCAAGCACTACTTCACCATTATTGATTTTGTGAACGCTTATCACATGTTCAATGACGCTGAATGGGATGGCGAACCTGTTGAGCCAGAAGGCGGTGGAGGTAACGGTGGCACTGGTGGCACTGGTGATGGAGGAGATGGTGGCGATGGCATAGATGGTAGTGAAGGCGACCCACCAAAAACTAAACTGAAAATCAAACTCAGCGATGGCAAAGTGCGCGAGCTTCAAAGTATGAGCAGTACCTACTTCTATGTTGACGGTAAACCAATCAGTGCTGAGGAGTTTCTAAAGCGCCTCTTTGATGTACTCAAATTACCAGAATTGCTGGAAAGCGAAGAACGATTGCGTGAACTGTGGGCAAATCCAATGACACGCAGGGAATTGCTAACAAAGTTGGAAGGTGTTGGCTGTCACAAAGATGATTTGGAAAAGCTACAGGAGTTAATTGAGGCACAGGACAGCGATTTATTTGATGTGTTGGAATATATTGCCTACGCCAAATCACCTGTTTCACGTGCAGCACGTGTGGAAACCAACAAAGACAATATCTACAATCTTCTGAATGCCAATCAACGTGATTTCGTTGAGTATGTATTAAGAAACTACGTTGAAGTTGGTGTGGATGAGCTTGATGTCAGTAAGTTAAGTACGGTATTAACTGCCAAGTACGGAAGCATTAATGCAGCTCAGAAGCAGCTAGGCACACCACAAGAGATACAGCAAACATTCATTGAGTTTCAGAAAAACCTCTACAAAGAAGCGATTTAAGCGTCACATACCAATCAACAATCATTATCCGCTATCAAACTACATGAATGCCTTTATTTAGCTTAGCAGAATGATTATTCATAGAATTACAACGAGGCTGTGTGCTAGTTTAAACTAGTACTGCTTCCTCATTATATTTCTTCTGCACAACATTGTATCTGCTCATTGCTATGTCAGTCATTATTACTTTGTTAACCTGCGTATATGTGTTCGAAACTTGTTTTACGCTTGTACCACAATGCATAGCAATTTGTTCAAAACTTATGCCTCTTTGTACTTCGTTAGTTATAAAAAAGTGACGCAAAGAATAAGGTACAAGTTGCTTTTTACGTACCCTATCAATGTCTGCTAACTGCATAATTTTTCTAAAGCCTTTGCAAAAGTAACTATTATGTATTTCAGTCACTCCATCTCTACTAAAAATTAAACCTTCATTTCTTTTAGTAAGTTCTTTTAACTTTATTAAGTACTCAGCACCTACAAACCTAATATCTCTGCCCTTACGTACTTTGCTTGTATCTTTGTCTATGTGTACTTCAGTCAATATCACATCTTTGTTGCCTTCTTTTATTTTTACAAACTCAACATTTTCCCATTTAAGTTGCCTTAACTCCCCACTTCTACAACCACTGTTTGCTTGTATAAGCAAAAAAGTCTTAACTATCTGTCTGTCTATGTACTCGTTATCATTAAGTCCGTTTTTCTTAACAGCCACATAACTTTTAAATGCATTCGTAAATGCGTTGTATTCATCTACTGTAAATGTCTGTCTACGTATCAGCCTGTTATCAATGTCGTACTTATTTTTGTTAGTATAAGGTAACTGCAATTTAAGTATGTTTGTATGTCCATTTTCAGCCAACCAACTAAAGCACATACCTATAGTGCTTAGTTCGTTACGTATTGTAATATCACTTATGTTCTCTTCTTTTCTGTAACTTACGTAATCAGTTTCAACGCCATCAATTGTATATCTTTGCAGTAATGTTTTTGTAACTTCATTTGCTTTTAATTTGCCGCCAACGTAGCCAATAAAATGTTTCAAATGCAGTTTTTGTGTATTGTATCTTCCAATCACAATACCATTGTCAGTTCTTCCGACACGCTTTTGTTGTTCTGCTAAAAATAAATCAACTGCTTCCTCAACAGTTATCCCAAATATCTTTTTACCTTCTTTAATTTTGTAACCAATTTCATAGACCATTTCTTCTGCTTTATGTATTGCGTCTGTTTTATCCTTAGTTTTTAAACTTTTTCGTTCATATTTTTTCTCTTCTGCAATCCACATTCTAAATTGCCAAATACCAAAATCATTAAGCAGTATTACTGCTTTACCTCCTAAAATGTCAGTTTCATCAAAAGCCATTTCTCTACTTTTCCTCCTTTCTATTTTCCAAATATTGTTTTCGTTGTTCACTTCTCTTCTTACGTTTTTCATAAAAATCCTCTCCAAATCCAAACAACGCCAATTCTTCTTTGCTGAACTGACGACGATTAAGTAATTGAGGCAAATTATTGCAGTACGCTTTAACTGTGTTTTCCATACTCATTTCCTTTCTTATTACGTAACCAATATATCTTACTTTGTTACGTAATATTGACACACTTGGTTGTTACAACGGTGATGCGTAACACATACAAGCAACACAGTTTCGCCTACGCAAAGCAATAGTTGCGTTAGTTTGTAAGAAAGTTTGCTGTAGTAGAAAAAAAGTACTGTAGAATTAGT
>CABZJG010000067.1 GCA_902525995.1 Paracoccaceae bacterium
GTTTTCGAAGCGCCCGAGGCCGCCGTTTATCTTGTTGGCACGGGCACAGCGGCAAACGTTCTGGCATTGGCCACCCTTGGCGAGCCTTGGCAAACAATTTTCTGTTCCCCTGTTGCGCATCTCCACGAAGATGAATGCAATGCACCAGATTTTTCACCGGCGGCGCAAAGCTGACCTTGGTCAAATGTGATGACAAAATCACCCCTGATGCTTTAAGGGCTGCGATCACCGCCCAAGAAAATCGCGGTGTGCATGGGCCGCAAAGAGGACCGCTTTCCCTGACCCAGACAACAGAAATGGGAACACTTTATTCTCTGGATGAGCTGCGCGCTTTGACCGAGATTACAAAATCATATGGATTACCTGTCCATATGGACGGCGCAAGATTTGCCAATGCCTTGGTATCGCTCGAGTGCAGCGCCGCTGATATGACGTGGAAATCAGGAATTGACGCATTGAGTTTTGGCGGCACTAAAAACGGGCTTATGGGCGTTGAAGCGGTGATCTTTTTTGATCCAAAGCACGCTTGGGAATTTAAATTACGGCGCAAACGCAGTGCGCATCTGTTTTCCAAAACCCGCTATCTGGCGGCTCAAATGCAGGGATACCTGAAAAACGATTTGTGGTTGGATTTGGCCCGAAAAGCCAATGCAAATGCCAGTTATTTAGCGCAGGGGCTGCGCCAAATGCCACTTGTGCGTTTTGCCTATGAACCGCAAGCCAACATGATATTTATTCGCCTAAGCCGCGCAGATCACCAAAAAGCAAACCAAGCAGGGGCGGGCTATTCTTTGCGCAACAGCGATTTAGACAACGGACCAGCCGATGAAATCCTGACGGCCCGCTTTGTCTGTGACTGGTCTATAGAAAAAGATCAGATTGATAAGTTTCTGGATATTATGCGGGGCATTTAAGACCCAGTTTTGGATCCTTAACATTAGGTAAAACGCTGGATTGTAGCCTCTTAGAAATCCAAATTGGCAACGCTGAGCGCATTTTTCTGAATAAACTCTCGGCGTGGCTCTACAACATCACCCATAAGCTTGGTAAACAAATCATCTGCTTCGGCGGCATCGTCGATTTTCACCTGAAGAAATGTACGCGCATCCGGATCAAGCGTGGTTTCCCACAGCTGGCTCGGGTTCATTTCCCCAAGGCCTTTATACCGTTGCAGAGAAAGTCCTTTTTCACCTTCGTCCAAAATCGCTTGAAGCAAGCTAAGCGGCCCGAAAATCATCTGATTTCGTTCTTTGCGATGTAATGATGCCGCTGCACTATAGGTTTCTTGCAAGCTTTGGGTGAAGCTTCCTGTTTTATGCGCTTCACCGGATCGCAACATTGGGCCATCCAAATTTCTTGCTTCTTCAACACCGCGCAAAATACGGGTTAAACGAATGCCGTGATCTTGGGTAATGCGGCCTTGCCATCCGCGTTCGTATTCTTCTGCAATCAGGTTCAGGCGCTCGGCCACCTTATCTGCTGTCCCTTGCAAATCTGCATCCACAACACCTGGCACAAAAGCACCTGCTATGGCAGCTTGCTCTAGGATATGGCGGGGATAATATGTCGGAAAGGCGTCAAGAACACGCTTTAGTTGCCGCGCTTCTTCCACCACGCGGACAAGATCCTGACCGGCGATTTCACTACCACTGCTAAGCTTTAGAACAGCGCCTTCGACGCCCTGCTGTATCAGGTAGTCTTCAAGCGCGGCTTGGTCTTTTAGATAAACTTCGGATTTACCGCGGCTGACTTTGAACAAGGGCGGCTGGGCAATATAAAGAAATCCGCCTTCTATCAACTCAGGCATCTGGCGGTAAAAGAATGTCAGCAGCAAAGTTCGAATATGCGCACCATCCACATCTGCATCGGTCATGATTACAATTTTATGATAACGCAGCTTTTCAATATCAAACTCATCGCGCCCGATCCCGGTGCCTAGCGCCATGACAAGATTGCCAATTTCCTGACTGTTAAGCATCCGGTCAAAACGCGCGCGCTCGACGTTTAGAATTTTACCGCGCAAAGGCAGAACCGCTTGTGTCCGCCGATCGCGCCCGGTTTGCGCAGAACCCCCGGCACTGTCACCCTCAACCAGAAAAACTTCGGATTTGGCCGGATCTTTTTCCGAGCAATCCTTAAGTTTACCGGCCAGATAATTTACATCCATCGCGGTTTTTCGGCGGGTCAATTCCCGCGCTTTTCGGGCGGCTTCCCGCGCCAACGCGGCTTCGATGATTTTTCCGACAATAATCTTGGCTTCATTCGGGTTTTCTTCAAACCACTCGCCAAGCTTTTCATTGACCAAACCTTCTACAGCTGGGCGTACCTCAGAGCTGACCAATTTATCTTTGGTCTGGCTGGAAAACTTAGGATCAGGGACTTTAACGGATAACACACAAGTTAAACCTTCGCGTGCGTCATCGCCCGTAAAGCTAACCTTTTCCTTTTTGGCAATGCCACTGGACTGCGCATAACTGTTGATTGTCCGTGTCAGCGCCCCGCGAAAGCCAGCCAAATGTGTTCCGCCGTCCCGCTGAGGTATATTATTGGTGAACGGCAGTACATTTTCATGATAGCTGTCGTTCCACCACATTGCGACCTCAACCCCAATATCATCGCGCTCACCGCTCATGAAAATGGGTTCGGGCAAAGCAGAGCTTTTCGAGCGATCAAGGTATTTTACAAACTCCCTGACCCCGCCTTCAAAAAAGAGCTCGCTTTTAAGCGCTTCAGCGGGCCGTGCGTCTTCTAAGATGATTTTGACACCAGAATTTAGAAAGGCCAACTCGCGCAGGCGCTTTTCTAGGATATCAAACGAATATTCCAGGTTGGAAAAAGTTTCGGTTGAGGCCAAAAAGCGTACTTCGGTGCCGCGCCGGTCACCGGCATCGCCAACAACTTTTAGATGCTCGCTGGTTTCGCCGTTTTCAAACTTTGCATAATGCTCTTTGCCGTTCCGCCAGATGCGCAGCTCAAGCCAGACTGAAAGCGCGTTAACCACAGAAACACCAACCCCGTGCAGACCGCCGGAAACTTTGTAGGAATTGCTGTCAAATTTGCCGCCTGCATGCAGTTGGGTCATGATAACCTCAGCTGCAGAAACACCTTCTTCTTCGTGGATATCAACCGGAATTCCGCGACCATTGTCAGAGACCGAAATGCTGTTGTCAGCATTAATCTTGACGCTCACATGGTCCGCATGACCAGCCAATGCTTCGTCAATACCATTGTCGACAACCTCATACACCATATGATGCAGCCCGCTGCCATCATCGGTGTCGCCAATGTACATTCCCGGACGTTTTCTAACGGCCTCTAACCCTTTGAGAACCTTAATAGAATCGGCACCATAGTCTTGACTGTTTTGCTCGGTTTCGGACAATTCTGCTATCCTATTTATTTTAGCCTCAGTATATGTTTTTTTAAAAGCAATGTCACGCTTAACAGCAGCTTTTTTGCATTATGTAAATGGGATAACGATCCCGACAATTATCAAAAGAAACCCCGATAAGATATGTGTTCTGCGTAAGCCTTGCGGTGATTTCAATAAGTGCTGAGTTTGCGTCACCATCAAGGATAAAATGCAGTTTCCTAAAAAGGGGATCAGGGCAGATATTGCAATGATGGCCAAAATATCCAATGTCGAAACCTGCGCCAAATCGAAAAACCCGGGCAATATGCCAAGATAAAAGAGGATGGCTTTGGGGTTGCTTAGAATAACAGCGAGACCTGCAAAAAACCCTGCAGAAACCCCGGGTCTGGTCAGGTGGCTATTGTGATGGATTTCTCTATCTGCGTTGCGGATTAAAGAAACCCCCATGACGAGAAAAATGAGACAGGCAATCCAGCGCAAAATGATCATAAAGCCGCTAAAGGTCCCGACCACCCATGTAACGCCCAAGATGGCTAGAAATGGCCAAATGATATCGCCCACCACGACACCCAAAGCCAACGGCCAAGCTGCGTGAAAGCCGCCGGAAAGCGTGCGCGCCACGATTGCAACCCACACTGGCCCAGGCGTAATGAAAAGGATGAAAATTCCTCCGGCGTAAAGCAGAAGTTCAACAAATGATACAGTCACAGATTAGGAACCTTTTTAAGGTACACTAATCGACTATAGAGGATGCCTCGGCCCATCAAGTTGAATTATTCTTGCAACACAGCAGAAAGCCCATCGCTTTCGGAAACACACACCATTTGGGCCTTGTTTTCCAATTCGGTAAAAAGCCCCGGTTCCGTCCCAGTCATCCAAGCCTGAGCATTGAGTTGACAAATCTCGCCGTAGAGCGCGATCCGGCGATCAATATCAAGATGGGCGGCCACTTCATCCAGCAAAAGCAGAGGGGGCTCGCCGCTTTCTGCAGCCAAAGCACGAGCATTTGCCAAAATAATTGATATTAGAAGCGCCTTCTGCTCTCCGGTTGAGCAATTTTTGGCCGCCATGGCTTTGGCTTGGTAAACCCCGAGCATATCGCTTCTGTGCGGCCCGAGCAAAGAGCGCCCAGCGGCCATATCGCGGCCTCTGTTGTCCTGCAGCGCCGCGCCGTAGGCATCGACATCTTCCCCTAAATCCTTTTCCGTTTCAGCAATGGATAAAGCGGCTGTGGGAAATGCGGTCTTTGCTCCAAGCTGAGCTTCACGTATTTTGTCCAACGCATCTTGGCGTGCAGACATAATCGCGACACCGGCCTCGGCCATATGCCCCTCTAAAGCGGCATACCAATGCGGATCAGTAACCTGATCTTTTAAAAGCCGATTGCGTTCTCGCATGGCTTTTTCGTACTTTAGCGAGTTGTCAGCATGGTCAGGGAAAAAACTCAGGGTAATTCTATCCAGAAAGCGCCGCCGGCCCTCGGCGCCTTCGATCCACAATCTATCCATGGCCGGCACCAGCCATAGCACCCGAACAAGCTGCCCCAATGCGGTTTGTGCCTTGGGTTTTCCATCCACTTTAACCTGACGCGATGCACCATTGTTCGAGGTAATCTCTATCTCATACTCGGTTGATCCAGCGGATAGAATGCCTCCGATCTTCCAGCCCAAATTATCCGGTCTGCGCATCATATCTTCTGCACTGGCGCGGCGCAGACCGCGGCCAGGGGAAAACAAAGAAATGGCTTCCAGTATATTTGTTTTGCCTGACCCGTTTGCGCCGTAGATGGCCACGGGTCTTTTATCTGCGCTTAAGCGCGCAATCCTATGGGAGCGAAAATGCGACAGGGTTAGCGTACTAAGGTACGACATTTTTTGTATCTTTTAGGCACAACAGATCGCGTGCAAGAAACACCGAATAGAGGTTTGAAAACGGCAAATCAAACGCGCATGGGCATGACAACATAAACGGCACTTGCATCATTGCCTTCGCGCATCAAGGTTGGATCGCCAGATGAATTGAACATAAAGACCGCATTTTCGCGATCAACCTGATTGGCAATTTCCAAAAGGTATTTGGCGTTAAAGCCGATCTCGAGATGCTCATCACCATAGGCCACAGCCAGTTCTTCCTCGGCCGCGCCGCTGTCGGGCGAGTTGACAGATAAAATCAAGCGGTCTTCATCAAGCGATAGTTTAACGGCGCGTGAGCGCTCCGAGGACACAGTGGACACGCGGTCCACGGCGCGAACAAATTCACTTGCGTCAACTTCAAGCTTTCGCGTGTTGCCCTGCGGGATAACCCGTGTGTAATCAGGAAACGTGCCGTCGATTACTTTTGAAGTCATGGTGATATCGGGTGTTGCAAAGCGCACTTTGGTTTCGGACACAGATACGGCTATTCGCATATCGTCGTCTTCCAAAACCTTGCGCAACTCGGCAACTGTTTTACGCGGTACAATCACGCCGGGCATATCTTTTGCGCCTTCGGGAAGGTCTGCATCGATCCGCGCAAGGCGGTGGCCGTCTGTGGCAACGCAGCGCAAGACCTGTCCGCCGTCGGCGTCGCTCACATGCATATAGACACCATTGAGGTAATATCTTGTTTCTTCGGTAGAAATGGCAAATTTAGATTTGTCGAAAAGACGCCGCAAAACTGGCGCAGGCGCCGTAAAGTTGGCCGTATATTCCGAGCTTGCCATCACCGGAAAATCTTCTTTTGGCAGTGTTGCGAGTGAAAAGTTTGAACGGCCGGCTTCAACGGTTATCCGGCCACTTGCACCGTCATCTGTCAGTGTGACCAAAGCCCCGTCTGGCAATTTTCTCACGATTTCATGCAGGGTAACGGCAGATACCGTCGTTGATCCCGCGCGTTCGACCTGAGCAACGGCACGGTCCATCACTTCAATATCTAGATCGGTCGCGCGGAAATGCACATGCTCATCCTCGGCCTCAATCAATACATTTGCAAGTATTGGGATCGTATTCCGGCGCTCGACCACGGATTGTGCCTGAGAGACCGCTTTTAACAGCACGCTGCGTTCAATGCTCAGTTTCATTGCCTTTGCTCCAATCTTTGCCGGGAGGCAAAAGTTAACCTATTCGTTGTCAGGCTCAAGTGTTTTCTTATTTGCCATGCAAACAAACCCACTGTCAAAGGCAAGCCCTCTGTAACCGAAAAAAAAGTACCAAATTGTCGAATATTTAAGCCTCGAGCGCCCGCCGAAGCATCTCTAAGTCCTCAGCCACCTGACCATCTTGTACTTTTAGGTCTTCGATGCGCTTAACTCCATGCATGACAGTCGTATGGTCGCGGCCACCAAAGCGGCGGCCAATTTCTGGAAGGCTACGGCTGGTCAGCTGTTTTGCCAAATACATCGCGACCTGTCTTGGGCGGGCATAGGTGCGCACGCGCTTTGGGCCAATCATGTCAGACAGCCGAATGTTATAGTGTTCGGATACTTTACGCTGAATTTCTTCCACTGTGATTTTGCGCTCAGAAGCGCGCAAGACATCTGCAAGACAATCCTGAGCAAGCTCAAGATTAATTGGTCGTCCGACAAGGGATGCAAAAGCAAACAGCCGTGTTAAAGCGCCTTCTAGCACGCGCACATTTGTAGAAATGCGCAGCGCAAGAAATTCGAGAACATTTGGTTCAATCTCAAGTTCTGGATACTGGGGCTTATGGGCCTCTACTTTGGACTGAAGAATACCGAGACGTAGCTCATAATCAGTTGGATGTAGGTCAACCACCAAACCACATTGCATCCGGCTTTTGATCCGATCTTCAAGATCTTTTATTTCACCCGGAGCGCGATCTGCCGAGATGATGATTTGCTTGTTCTGGTCAACCAAAGCATTAAAGGTGTGGAAAAACTCTTCTTGCGTGCTGTCTTTGCCGGCGATGAACTGAACATCATCTACCATCAAAACATCTACCGATCGAAACAGCTGTTTAAAGTCCATCATTTTTCGATCACGCAGAGCCTGCACAAACCGATACATGAACTGTTCGGCGGACAGATAAAGAACGTTCAATTCAGGGCGGCGGGATTGCAATTCCCACGCAATCGCATGCATCAGATGGGTTTTACCCAAACCAACACCACCATAAAGGAATAGCGGATTAAAGGTCACAGAGGCGCCTTCACCAACACGTTTGGCTGCCGCATGAGCAAGCTCGTTTGGTTTGCCAACAACAAATGTGTCAAACGTAAAGCGCCGGTCTAAAGGCGCACCGGGGAGCTGCTCATCTTTTTGAAAGCCCTGCTCTGGCTTCGGGTTCTGGGAGAGGGCTCTTTTGCTAGGCTCTGAGGCTGCCACTCGTTGTGACTTTGTTGCGGGCACTTGAAAGCGAACCCTTTTGATTGCGGCATTTGACGCAGAGATTTGATACAGCAAAATGTCACCGAAATTCTGAGAAACATAGTTTCCAAGAAAATTTGTCGGCACATTAAATACCGCTGTGTTGCCGTCAACACAGGAAAATTCTAAAGGAGCAATCCAGTTTGCATAGTTATTTTGGCCAATTGTGTTTGAAAGTGTTTTTTGTAAAGCACCCCATTCGTCCTCTGTCATAATCCTTTTATCCCAGCCATCCATATCCCCAGTATCGATCGCAAAACAAACTGGATCCATACACCACATTGCACCAAATAACACCGTCACTTATACGGCATGCTGTTCGCGACGCACTAAAAGCCCATAAATACAACGAGGTATGTTTGTCGGGATTGAACCCAACAAAGTAAAAACAGCATAACCAATGAGATGACCTTTAGCTTTACAGCCTGAACCATCAGGCGGCCACCGGGCCTAAGAACACGAAAGGCTTCGTTCAAGGCGTCCTGTGGGCGTGTCACATTGCGAATGCCAAAACTGATTGTATAGACATCAAAACTATTATCGGGAAACGGCAGAGCCATCGCATCGCCGACTGACCAATCCAGTTGATCAACCATCTGACTGGCTTCGGCACGTTTACGGCCCTCAACAAGCATTTCTTCGGTCAAATCCAAAACTGTCGCATGGCCTTGTCCTGCAAGCTTTAAAAACCGATAGGCAATGTCGCCCGTTCCACCTGCAACATCCAATAGCTTTTGCCCTGAGCGCGGTGCCAGCCAATCCATCATTGCGTCTTTCCAAACCCGGTGGATACCGCCAGACATCACATCATTCATGATATCATAACGTGAGGCCACGCTGCCAAAAACGCCTTGGACACGGCCTGCTTTTTCCGACTCGGTTACCGTCTCAAATCCGAAGTGGGTTGTTTTCTCTGACTGATCAGCCATATGCGGGCGCTCTCGTTTTTCAACACACACTTACAGTATGAGCAGGCGTGAATACAATGCGGCAGTTGCGCCTGTTTTTTTCATTTTAATTGCAGGCAAGCCTACAAGAATTGGAAGCATGAGCCGTATTCAAATTTCACGACAGAGTTCTGGAAAGCACTGGCTCAAAGCTATATAGACAATAGAGCCAAAAACCGGGAAGACCAAAAATGCCTGAATTGCCCGAAGTCGAAACCGTTCTGCGCGGCCTTGCGCCGGTTTTAGAGGGCAGAACCATTGTAAAGGCAAAGGTAAACCGACCGGATCTAAGATGGCCCTTTCCCGAAAACATGGCCGGACGTATCAGCGGGCAG
>CABZJG010000068.1 GCA_902525995.1 Paracoccaceae bacterium
GCGGGGGGCAAAGCCAATTTGTCTTTTAGTGAAGCGCGGCCCATTACCAATAACATTAGATTTAAAAGCCAATTTACATTTTAAAAAAGCTTGCTGGAAAACCAAGAATACTTACATAATTGCGTAAAAAAGTGTTTTTTTGAAATATAATTACAAAGTCAATTCGCCTTTCGAAGAACCCCACCCAGTTACCAAAAATAGCTACAAACTAATCGCCCCCAATCCACATTTACAGCGTTTTCAATTCTCAGCATTTGCTTTCCTTTCGTCGAATAGGGGCTGATTTATGCACCCTTTTGCTCTTCAGGTAGTGACCCTAAAAAAGCGTTTACCTCTCTAAAACGGCCTTATATCGCGCTCTCTGGGGCGGTTTGAGCCTCATTTGCTGAAGGTTTGTTCATCGTGATTTTTTCATCGTGATGAAAGGTAACAACTAGGCCGCTTTCGCAAGCAAATGTTACTTGGTGATATCTTGGCCTAAGCTGGCCGTTTTCGAAAAACTGATCTTTCTCATCAGGCCGCACAAAGGCATCTAAAGCAGTCACCCATTTTGTCCCCTCTGGGGTAATGCCAGGCTGAACCTCAAGGTTCGCCAATTGCACCTTTAGCTTATAAATTTCGCAATTAATCTCTTCTTTAGATTTTAAAAAGGGACTTTTTGATGGTTTATGATGGTTTGATGGGTGGGGTTTAGAATTAAAATCACCCTTATTCATAAGGTCCAGCCACTTGCTCATTTCGAGTTCCTTATCTTGGGGTTAACGGCATATGTTATGGCCGGGCGGCCGCCTTGTTTTGCCTTAATTTCTCGTATCCAATCGGCCTCAATGAGAACCCCAAGGGCAGCCTTTACTTCGGGTGATTTTGTTAATCCCGAACGTTTTCGGTTCTGGATATCCCGAACTTTAAACCGTGTTACTTTTTCTTTCTTGATGACATCCGCAACAGACCTCGCGCCGCGTATCTCAGGCGCAACCTTTGCAGCGCCATATGCCCTATAGGCATGCGGCCTCAGGTATTCCCCGACAAAGTGACACGCCCTTGCAACGTGGCTTTGTTCTATGTTTGAGACATGATCGGAATTGTCCTTTGCTGCCCAATCTAGGTGGGCCAGAACATTTGCGATCCGAACGACGAAGCCGGGGAATTTGCCAATATGGCTTTTGAATAACCCTTCCGCGTCCTGTTCCCATTCGCAGCATTGTCTTCGAAAATCTTGCAATACCTCTGCTGCATCGTCGGTGAAATAGACGAAAAAGGGGCGGCGCTTTCCATCATCGCCAATGACTTGCTGAAGCGCGCGCATGCGTTTGACTGCATTTATTAACTTGGCGTCATCAAGAGATCGCTCCGGCCGCTTGATCGGCGTTGACTCAGGATAAACCGCCATGAACCTAGCAAGTAGACCGTCATCGGCGCTGTTGAGTAATAATTCGTCTAATTTATCCGGCTGAGTTGTTCCCAAAATAGCAACGCTTAGATGATCCACGATGATTGGCTCAGGTGCGTTTTTACGATCAATGCTATAGGATCTCCCCCCATAGGCCTCAAGCCAAAACGGCCTGTCTCCGCCGCCATTATAGCGATCCATGCCCCCAAGCCATCCGGCCAGCTCATCACGGTTTAAAAGAAGCCCCCGCCAGGTTGTAGAAAGTAGATCGGCAACTTTCTCAATCGTTATGTCGGTGATTGATATCCGTTCCCGAATTGGCTTGTCACCGGCATCTGCCTCCTGCGGTTTAGTCGGTGCATTGTCGCTGTTTGCCATCGCCTGCTTTACTTGGGCCTTCCAAGCTGCCAGAACGAGATTTGCCACTTCAAGCTTCTTGTCATAGGCCTTTTTTTCAGTGGTATAGGCGGCGGAAAATTCGCGTTCAATCTCACGCAAACCATCGGCTACCGCGTCCAAGGCTGGCGACTTGCTTGATGATGGATCTCCAATGCACATACCCCATAAGACAGGCGGTTCCTTCCATCCCGTCCAAGGTGATGCCCAACGGGAATTTCCCATCACTGCCCCGGCGGTCACAAGTAGGGATATTGCAACATAATCTATGGGTGCGTTCTTTACCTCAGCGGCATCCCTTAGCCAATCAGCCCATGGGCCAAAAACTAGGGAAAATTCATCGTCCGTCATGCTTGGTGCCGGTGGTCTGATTGGTTGGCCAATGCTAAGATCTGGGTCCGGCCAATCGGTGGCTGGATCAAAAGGTACAATTGTTGTCATGTTTGTGTTTCCTTTGTAGTTGGTCGTTCCAGTCAGTCCCATCAGGGGCGGGCATCATTGAAACGCTCCATCCTAAATCTGCTGCTCGCTGGGCCAGCTTTTGGCCTGCCTCACGGCCAGCTTGGTCGCCGTCGGTTGCAATGATTAGATCGGTTGGTTTTTCTGGTAGCTCTAGCGCTTTAATTCCTGACGTGCTCAAGCCAGCCCAAACGCTGGGATCAGCGATCAGGCGGTCATCCAGCAGGCCACTCATAAGCGATAGGCCTGTTTCGACACCTTCGCACACCACAAGCGGTCCAGCGCCACTAGACAGCCGTACTGCACCTCCAGAACAAGGCCCCAGCATCATCTTGGCGTTTTTCTTTAGTCGCTCACCGCGCTTGTCGAAAAAGGTGCGGTGGACGCCGCCAGTTGAAACATTGGCGACCATCGCCATGCACCACCGCATTGACGGGCCGTGATGGATATCAGGAATAAATCGCAAGTCGGGCGGCATCTCGCAACAGATCCCTCTGGCCCGTAAATATGCCTCAGCTTTTGTTCCTTTGATCGGCTTTGCAACATCCCATATGCTTTGTGCCTTTTGGAGTTGTAGAGCATCGTATGCACGTCTCTTTTCGTCGTGATCGGCTTGCGCTTCGGTGTCGCGTTCGGCGCTGTGTAAATCACCGCCAGCAGCAAGAATAATATCGGCAAAATTGCATTGCGATTTAAAGCAGTGGATCAATGTCCGGCCTTGGCTATCTGATATCGATAGCGCTACCTGATCGCGCCGCCGTTCTGGCTGGCATATAGGGCATGGCGCAGCACCTTTGCCGCCACGCCATGCCCCGCCTAAATTATGAGTTAGATCTTGAGCGTTCATGCTTTCCTCCTAGAAAGGCAACTCCTCATAAGAAAACGAATGGCCGCTTTGATAGAGTTCCATCCGTGTCTCCACTGGTCGGAACCGTCGGACTAGCAGGTCACATTCCGGCTGGTAAGGGTCGTCGTCCGTGGACATTTGCGTCGCGATCCAATGCGTATCGATTGACTCTGCCCATTGTGGCACTGCGCCGCCCTTTGCTGACTGCGCGACTAGAAGCGCAGCAAGGTTGAACTCGGCGGCCATAGAGCGCATTTGCGTCACGATCTGATCGGCGTATTCCGCGTCACCCTCAGGGTCAAAATCGGCATCAAAAATAAACAGTGCTGGCCGTTCTTCTTTGACTTTTTGTTTCAGGGTTTTCCATGCCTCACTTGCATGCCAATGGTCAGACTTGTCATCCTTAGTCGCTAGGGTTTTGTATCCAGCAGGCAGCGTGCAGATATGAAGGTTTTTAAGATCATAGCTGCCTAGGCTCTGTTCCTCGGCAAAGCCTGATATCCAATTAGATATCGTATCCATGGTGTTACTTTCGCTACAATATACGACGGGCCCTTTTCCCGCGCATAGGCTAAGAAAGTCAGGACCGCAGACCGTGCTTGCGGCTAGTTGTATAGCAACAGTTGAGCGCAGCTCATCGCCAATTAGCAGGGTCACATCTCGCATGGGCATGAGCGGCTCGATAAGGTACTCTCTGGCGTGTTCCGCAAGATCTTCAACGTTTTGATCGGCGGTGAAAAAATCCACTTTATTATCAGTCATTTTAGTTACCTTCGTGTTGATGGGTTGTTGGGGTTGCATTGCGCAAGCCGAACCAATGCGCCGCAATAATTGGCTGCGCGCGCAGTAGGTCAGCTTGTATTTTTTGATTGATTGTGGGGGGCTTTTGCTTTAGTTTAACAAGTGTTGATATTTTGTTTGTTTTTCTTGCAAAGGCCCCGCCGTTTCCAGAGGCGGGGCTTTTCATTGTTAGGCGGCCTCGGCCAGCTCACTGATCCACTTGGCGAGATCTGATTTCTTCCATGCCACCGCTTTCGGAGTTATCTGGACAGGCCTTGGAAAATTCCCCTCCGACATCATTTTATAAATGCTAGAGCGCGATAGCCCCGTGAGGTCTTCAACTTCTTTGCGGCGGTATAACTTTTCGGCCATTCTATTCCCCTTTCTTTCAAGCAGAACATAGGGGAATTATTGCAGTACAAAGAAAGAACACCAATACCGATTAAATTGATTTAATTCAAAAGTAATTTTATCGGTATTTTATCGGTATTTAATCGGTCTTTCTCTTAATTTTATCGGTTTTTGATTTAATTTTATCGGCCCCATCAGTGCTTTGATCACGTCTATTAACAACTCTTGATAGGGTATCAGGGTGGATATTTTTACCTGATATTTCTTCGATCATGGCCGCTCGCCCTTTCCAAGTAAGCAAATTAAGCTCGCTTTCTGGAATGTTATCATAAACCTGTAAAGCGTCATCGGTCGTTCTAGGTCTCCCCGGCCCTCTAGCCTCCACCGCCTTAGCCTCAAACTCTTTCGCTTTTTCCTCTGATATATTGAAGGTGTCCATAAATATTTCGGTGATAGAATAGCTCTCATCCAAACAAACGGCCCACCCATCAAACTGCATTGCTACTGAAATTTGATTCGTTAAATCCTCAGGAGACCGCTCTTGAAAAGCCTCAAGCTCGGCCTCTCTATTTTTAACGGATATCGTACCCGTAGTTGAATCAATAAAGTGCCATCCGTCTAGCGGGTTTCTGTCTTGTTCTAGGTAAAAGTCGCGCAATTCAGTACGCTCTTCACGGTCAGATGCGTCTATCCCTTGAAAAATGTGCAGATAGTATTGATGGTATAACATTGATCTTGCCGGCTTTACAATATCACCGCTTGGGCTGAAAAGAATTATACTTTCAGAGCGCAGGGCTCAGCACATTACAATACCGGCAATAATGTTAATACTAAAAACAAATGCGCGTATTTTATGCCGCCTTTCATCGTCGTTCGGCGGTTCCTCAAACGGCGGTTCCTCAAAATAACAATTTTCGGGCATAGACGCCCAAGTGCGCCTTGCGAACCCCCGCGCTCTATCCAAAAAATCGGCAAAGTTGATATACCCCTGCGGTGCAAACATTTATCTGATCCTTATGATTTTTTCGTTCTGATTGCCTGTCACGACATCAGCCCATCGGCTCATTAGGGCCCGGCGCTGATCAAGATGGTCTGTCCTTCGATAGGCTCTTTCAACACTGCCGCCAACAACGTGGCCCAGCGCGCTTTCAGCAACCTCGTATGGAGTGCTTGTTGTCTCCGCGACCCAATCCCTAAAACTGGATCTAAAGCCATGGGGCCGCGCCTCCATGCCTCTACGCTCCATCAGGCGCGACATGGTGGCATCACTAATCACGCCTTTCCTAACGCTCGGAAATAAGAAGCCATCACGGGCCATAGGGCGCGCTTCGTCGATCACCTCAAGCACTGGGCTAGATAGGGGAACCCTGAAGTCTGCGGTTTTACCAAGACGGCCTTTCATCAGGTCAGCAGGGATTGTCCAAACGTCCCCTTCGATCTGATCCTCATTGATAAAGCGTAAGGGTTTTGATCGGACAGCCGTTAAAATAAGCAGGCGTAGTGCTAAGTGTGTTATTGTCAGTTCAGATAGGCTTTCATAGAAGGCAGGCACCTCCTGCCAGGGTAAAGCGGGGACATTTTGCGGAATGTGTCTCTGGCGTCCCAAAAGCGCTTGGGCCTTTTCAACAGCCTGCAGATCAACATCCAAACCTAATGCGGCCGCATGCTTTAGGCAGATACCAAGCCGGTTCATCGCCTTTCGTGCTGTATCAGCTTTGGTATGCCAGATAGGGGATATCGTATCCCAAATATCGATCTGATCAATATCTGCAACGGGAACTTTCCCCAACCTTGGCAATACATGTAATTCAAGCGGTGAAAACCACCGGCATGCTTTGCCATCACCTTTCAGTTCTGCTTTACGGGCCTCAAAGGCATCTAGCGCGATATCTTTGAGCAAGTGCATATTGCGCTCGGCCTCGCGGCGCTGGCGTTGTCTTTCTTTTATAGGATCTTTACCCTCTCGGACTAACGCTCGCCATTTATGGGCATCTTCGCGGGCTTCTTTCAAAGACACCTGCGGGTATCCACCTAAGCCCATCTCGCGCCGTCGCCCGTGGACTGTCACATAAAGAAGCCATTTGCCCCTCTCGGCGTTGCGCTTCACCAGCCATAGCCCAGCCCCATCGCCATACTTGCCAGCCGGGGCAGCCTTTATCTTCAAAGCACTTAATTTGCGTTCAGTTAATCCAGCCATAAAGCCCACTCTTCTTTTTCAACCCCACCAAAGGCCCCACTCATATATTCAGTACTATATAGAACACATTAGAACAAGCAGGAACAGTAGAAAGTAATTAGTACATTGTTAATAAATGATAAAAAGAAAGAAACGGACATTTGCGGAATATTAAAGAACAAGAATTCAATGCCGTGTGGGGGCACTATATATATCAACTTATTGTCTGATAAATAAAAATAAATTTAGGCTATCCCTAAATCAAACCCCCTTTTAGTCCCCCTTTGAGCGAACGCTTTTCATCTACTATCATGGCGCATTGGTTCACACTATTTTCAGAGTTCAATCACAGCGGTGTTTGCAAACGCGGCATCCATAAAAGGAGGCGTTTCAAATCTTTATGCAGTTTTTGTCAGGAATTAAAGGCACGTTAATGGGCAAACAAAAACCGAGCTTAGGTCTTGCGCTGCTCATCAATGTCTTGAACAGCTTCATAGCTCTTCGGGGCGGTATCCTACTCGCCACGTTTGACATAGACATCCCCAAGCCGGCCGTAGATGTCTGACTGAGCGCCCTGCTATTGATTATTGGTCGGATCAATCTCAACGAGCTTTTGGCTAATGTCTAAAGAGGCCTCATCACGCATTGAACATGCGCCCGCCAGCACCCGAAAACTTATTAGAGAATACAAAAGTGACCGGGCGAATATAGGGGGCTAGACAGCAAAACATCCCGCAAATATTTGGCTGAGGAAGAGATCCGCATTGAAAAATAGTTTTTTAGCTTATCCTTCATATCGATCATTAAAATCACCACTTGAAATTTACAGGATGAAGATGCATCACAGGAGTGGAGATATGGACTAGATGCCAGTAGAACTAAGTTTTGAAATTATTTTGATATTGGCCATCTTAGGGGTGACTATTTTCTTATTTGTCACTGAACTTTTCAGAATTGATTTCACGGCAATAATTGTAATGGTCACTCTGGGCATTTTGAATCAGTTTCCGAATATTAACCTTTTTCCGGATCCTTCGGATCTTTTTGCTGGCTTTTCCTCTAATGCGGTGCTGTCAATTATTGCTGTTATGATTATTGGAGCGGGGCTCGATAAGACGGGCCTAATGAGTAAAGTTGCTTCAACAATATTAAAGCACGGTGGGGCAAGCGAAGCGCGTATAGTGCCAATTGTTTCAAGTACTGTTGGGTTCATTTCCAGTTTCATGCAAAATGTCGGAGCTGCTGCTTTATTTCTGCCCGTTGTAAGCAGAATTTCAGTCAGAACTGAAATACCACTTTCCCGGCTTTTGATGCCTATGGGGTTTTGCGCCATTTTAGGTGGAACAATGACAATGGTTGGATCGTCACCCCTAATTCTTCTCAATGATTTAATTATCAGCTCTAACCAACTTCTCCCCGCTGATCTAAAAATGGAAACATTTTCTTTATTTTCTGTAACACCAATTGGTGTGTGTTTGGTTGTCACGGGTATTTTGTATTTTGTCTTTCTTGGCCGATGGGTGCTGCCAAATTTATCCTCAAGAGAAGCTGGAAGCGCAGGTTATTCCGTTCGAGATTATCTAAAAAAAATATATGGACTTAAATCTGATTTGGTGGAGGTCGTTGTTCCAGAAGGCTCTATTTTAAGAGGTCACACCTTCGCAGATATAATGGTATCTCATAATCTATATATTGTTGGCTCCTATCATCGAGGCCAGCGGTGGTTCACACCTGTTATCGACACAGTAATTGAAGATCCCTGTAGATTGGCAGTGCTGGGACGGCGCAAAGTTATTCAAAGAATGGCAGACGACTTCGGTCTGGAAATATTACCGGAACTTGATATTTTCTCTGAAGCATATGCTCCAACTGTTGCTGGTATTGCAGAGGTTGTTATTCCTCCGGACTCTAGTTTAATCGACAAACGAGCCCGCGACTTACGAATGCGAAAAACATACGGCTTGGGGCTATTGGCTATCCATAGGGGCGGTGAAACTTTAAGTTTGGTTGAGACAAAAGAGCATGAAGCAACAGAGATTGCTGAGGTGCCCTTAAAAGCTGGTGACACACTGGTTTCTTTTACTGCATGGGACAATTTAGCAAGACTAGAGAAGTCCAGAGATTTTGTTGTGGTGACGTCTGATTACCCAAAAGAAGAGCTTCGGCCGAATAAAGTGACTTGGGCTCTATTGTTTTTTTGCATATCACTTTTTTTGATCCTGTTTACGGATTTAAAGTTATCACTAGCTCTTTTGACAGGAGCATGTGGAATGATTGCTTTAAATGTTTTAAGAATTGACGAAGCTTACGACGCCGTGAGTTGGCCGACCGTTTTTTTACTGGCCAGTTTGATACCATTGGGACAAGCCGTGCAAAATACTGGGACGGCTGAATGGATAGCGCAAAATATTTTACTGTTACTTGATGGCTGGCCAATTTGGGGTTTGCAAGCGGCTCTCGCCGTACTGGCAACTGCATTTACACTTGTCATGTCAAATGTCGGGGCAACAGTGCTGCTTGTGC
>CABZJG010000069.1 GCA_902525995.1 Paracoccaceae bacterium
GAGCACATCGGCCATATCATGGTTGGTATCACTGTGCCCTTGCTCATCGGCCCGAACGGCAATTACCACGTCTCTCAAGCTCGCATTTCTGGCAGCCCATAATACACTTTTGCAATTAAGGGTGCCTCAATATTAGGGGTGTTTCCGCGATCAATTTGGTCAAAGTATTCCGTGTAACTTATGACCGCTTGTTCTTCAAAATAGCCCACCATACGATGTGCGACTTTTGGAAAGAAAACATATAGGACAAAGTAAAAATGCCAAAAAATAAACTGAGCAAATAGAATCAAGGTGCGCTTGATAAAATTAGGCTTGGCAATCTCGATGAAAATCATCAAATGCATGCGTTCATTTTCAGCTTCCTCGAGCAGGGTTTTGATCCAACCTCTTTCATCTTGCTGCATTTTTCGAAGGGAACGAAGATGGTTCCACATGCCAGCAACCATTCCCGGGACACCAGCCACGCTTTCCAAAACAACAGCGCGATGACCATAACGTTTTGCAAAAAAAAAGTATCCACAAACCATCGAAATACCAGTGTGAGGGCATAGGCAAAACGGTCCGCGAAATTTTCAGGACTTCGATGTTTCATTGTTTCGATCCATAAAAATAATTTAAAAAGTTTATAATTTAGATATAGTGGCGCGAGTGCTAAATGATAGCCGTACAGCTTAAAAAAAACACTCACTTCCTGCCGCTCCGCGCACCCAATTTAAGGTGGATCGCCGCTAAGCTCCTGATTTTCAGGGCTTATCAAAAAAAACAGACATGATGTATAAAAAATTTGACACCAAAAAACTTTAGCGTTGGGAGGTGTATATAATTTTTGACACTGAGTCGCATATTTACGACATAAGGAATGGAAAGCATGTCACACGAAGAGAAAAACACAGTCCTTCAGATTATCATTGGGATCGTTATAAATATTTGGATCATTCTCAAAGTCAGGGAGCTTTATGCATCTGGCATCATGGACGGACCTGATGCGATCCAAAGATGGGCCGAAACGATGTTTTGGGTTATCATCGTCTCCATAGGTGCAGGAATTATCCTTGCGATCATTGGCACGGTTCTGTTTGCAATCATGGAAACCGCCATCACTGGCGAGAGTGATCATAATTTCATTAGCGATGAGCGCGACAAGATGATTGCACACACGGGAAACAAAATCACAATGGGCTTTACCGGCGCTGGATTTATCGCTTTGATCACAGGAATAAAGTTTGGATTTGCGCCTATCGACTGCCTTGTTTTTTTGATGTTCTGCTTCTCGCTTGGGGGACTTTTGGGCGAGTTTACCAAATTTGCCCGCTACCGTATGAGCATTTGATATGGCACAAACACTCACCATAACAAACAGCATCCGCCGTTTGCGTTTTGATGCGGACGAGATGACGCAAAAAGCTTTGGCTGATCGGGTTGGTGTCACACGGCAAACCATTGTCGCAATTGAAAACGCCAAATACTATCCGACGCTTGAGCTTGCGTTTTTAATTGCCCGGGTCTTTGACAAAGAAATCAGCGACGTTTTCTCGATAGAGATGAAAGACTAGCTGCTCCTTTCTTTCAGTCCGTCAAATCCCAGAATATTCCCACTAAGGATCTATCCCATGGCTGTTTCCATGACCAATCGAACTATGCCCTTTGTTTTGGGCGCCCTTTTTATAATTCCTGTTGCTGGCACCTTGTATCGGTTGGCAGAGATTATCCTAGAAGGTCACTGGTCGTTTCGTTTCAACCCCGAGTTTGTCGACAGGCTCCCGCTTTTTATTCACGGCGTGACCATGCTGATGTTTTTGGTTTTGGGCGCGATGCAATTTTTGCCGCCCATCCGCCAAAAAGGTCCTAAGTTGCATCGCGTTCTGGGGCGTTTGGCAGGAGCGGGGGCGGTTTTAGGAGGCTTAAGCGGCGTTTGGATGACCCTAGCCCATAGTGAGATCAGCACCCCCTTACTCTTTACCGGGCGTCTTATATTTGGAACAGCAATGGCCGCTTTTGCTATCTCTGCCATCCGTGACGCAATGCGCCGTAACTTTGTCAGCCATCGCAACTGGATTATTCGGTCCTATGCGATTGCGTTTAATGCGGCCTCGATGCCGCTTCTTTATCTGCCAATTATTTTGATCATAGGGCAGCCCGTCCCAATCATTGATGATGCTCTTCAGGTCGCGGGTTGGATAATCAACCTTGTGGTTGCTGAGCGGATTTTCATAAACCGACCATTTTACCAAGGAGTACAAGCATGAGCCCCACGACCATGAAAGCGGCTGTTTTAAACAGATTTGGATGGCCTGAAGTTGTTCAGATTATGCAAAGGCCAGTACCAGTTCTAAAAGCCAACCAAGTGCTGATCCAGAACCAAGCCGCAAGCGTGAATTCGGGCGATGCGCGCATCCGCTCAAAGAATGTCCTAAAAGGGTACAAATTTCTGATGTCATTGGTGTTTGGCTTCAACAGGCCCCGCATAGAAACCCTTGGGACAGTGTTTGCCGGTAGAGTCACGCAGGTCGACGCAAGTGTTACAAAATTTAAACCGGGGGATTTGGTTTTCGGCAGCACTGAGTTGAAAATGGCCACTCATGCAGAATTTGTAGCAATCAGCGAAGATGCTGCAATTACCCACCTGCCAGACGGGTTAAGCCCCACTGAAGCCGCGTCCCTTGTCTTTGGCGGCACAACAGCCCTGTTCTTCATCGAAAAATCCAACCTTAAAACGGGCGAGCGTATCTTGATCAATGCAGCGGCCGGATCGGTTGGGATTGCAGCAGTCCAAATCGCAAGCCAAATGGGCGCGCATGTCACCGCCATAGCGTCATCGATAAATCATGACTTTCTAAAGAAAAATGGAGCCGCAAGCTGTATCGACTATACAGCAACCAACCTCACGAAGCTCGATGAAACGTTTGATGTCATCTTGGATTGCCCGGGAAAAATGCCTTATGCGCAGCACCGCCACCTTCTGAACAAAGGCGGGCGCTTTGCGCTTGTCACAGGACCCTTGGTCGAAGGAATAATGGCACCGCTCAAAAGCGCATTTGGCATGCATAAAATCATTGGAGGTACATCCTTTGCAACATGTGCATCACTTGAAAAGATCGTTCATTTGACGCAATCAGGCGCCATTAAGCCAATCATAGAAGCAATATTTTCCCTTGATCAGATCAAAGACGCATATACCCAAATCGACCAAGGCCACAAAAGAGGAAACTACATTATCGACTTTGGCATGCAAAATAGGTGAAGAAAATTCAAATCCATCAGGGCGACATAGCCCAAGCTAACCAATTTTATAGCCCCAGGAAAAAGTAAGTTCCTGCGCAAATTTGCAGCTGTGGGCAGTAGAAAAACCTTGTAGCTCGATTTCTTCGCCTGCGTTAAGGGCGATAAATGCGTCAGTTTTGACGGCGCTCAAACCATCGATATGGGGCGCTGTATTCGCGGCGCGAGAGGCTTTTATTTCATGCGTGCCATTGCGCACAAACCGCGTCTGTAACTGGGTCAAATTAGAAGTGGTTTCTTTGAACATGACTTGCCCGGCTAAATAGTAACTGCCCTTAGCCGGCGCACGAAAGACATTTTTGGCCGGATCGAAACAGTCTTGATCGTTAAATTCGGCCATATTGATCCCGATCTTTATCCATTGATCGGCCGGGGCGTCATTGTGATAGTTGGTATAGGCGTGAAACCTTGGCAAATTTGGCAGGCTAACACATCCGGTTGCTGCATCCACGCGCAGCCCGTCCTGAAAGGTGATATTATCCTTGGTGGTTGTGATGCGAAAATCATCAGTCCCCAAAAACCCGGCCAAAGCGCGGGTTTGGCCATCACTTTGGAAAATGAAACCTGCATCCTTTTCGGTGCTTTGCTTGCTCAGGATATGCAGCAGGCTGCCGGAACCATCTTCGCTCTGCGGGGTTGCTGTCCACAGTGCGGTTTCCGTTTTAACGGCAAGTTTTTGTTGGTCTGAGGTTTCTGCTCCAATGGACAGGCTTTCAAAGCTAACATCGCCTGAGCCGTGCGCGCTGCCGCTGATCGCTTGCCAATCAGTGCCATCAAAAACCCGCAGGACCCGGCTTGAAAGGATAAAAATCCGCCAGCCGGGCTGTGGGGTTAGATAGGTCCAATTTCCATCCTGCCACAGGGCAATGTTATCGTTGTGACCGGCCCATGCGCCGCTTGCACCCTGCGGAATTAAAAAACAATCGCCCTCGGCTGCACTGAGAGGAGCGCTGTTTTGGTTGTCCGAAATAGCCGTCATTTGCACCAAAATGTCCAATTGGCGCAAAGCTTGATTATGGGTGACGTGTTTTTGTGCCTGTGACGGCTGGATAAAGGGCAGGGATAAACGTGAGGAGTTTTCGGTCATGATAAAGAGTAGCCCGCAGTGAATGTGGACCAAACTATGATCGAAAATGGGTTAATGAGCGCCCAGCCCTGCGCACGCGGGATAAAGGAAACCTTAAGACTGTTGTTTGAGAAATTCTGACCGCCCGATGCTGGCAAAGGCTTCAAAGCCCATTTCGGAAATGGGTGCTGTACAGGAGCTGAGGAAATTTATCTTTTGCAGATCTTTGCTCACTCAGACAATCGTACGGCCGCATTCAGAAAAACAAATGCCAGACACCAGGCCCACATACGCCGACCCATTCATCAATTTTCACCAATCTGCAAAACTATCATGTTTCTAAAGTATCTGGTCGATGCCTAATGCCCGACTGATAAGGGGTTAAACGATAAATCTCAGAGTATTTCAGATCAGTTTGAACCATTTTGTTAAATCTTTATGAACCTGCCCCCACAATGTCACAATTTGTTAAATTTCCGTAAACCTTAATCGTCAAGCTTGATCCCCAAGCGTGGGGCGCTTTGGGTGAGAAAATGATACATGCACAGTGGCTGGGGTCATTGGTGGCATCTTTGAATGGTCACGATCAAAGACCTGTCGGTATACTGGCAGATCCTGCCAAAGGTCAGTTGACGGTTTATGATTATCAGGCGCAGCAGGCGCTTAGATATCAGGTTAAAGAGGCTGGGTTCGACCAAATCAGTTTTGATGCATTGGTGGCTTCCAGACGGTTTGAGCTGCAAATTGGGGGTTCAACTTACTGGCTGGATCAGCAGCCCATAGGTGCTCTTGACGGGCTTTATCAAAGTGCAAATTACATCTCGAACAGCCTATTGGTTCAGGCCGGGGGGTCATCATCGGCAGGTCAAAGTCTGCACTTGGCCAGCGTAACTGGTGTAGATCAATCATTTGTCATTGCTGCGGCCAGCGATGGTGAAGGACTGGCGGTTTTTGAGTATAAAGATGGTGTGATTGGAGCCTCGACGCACCAAGTTTTGGACCGTGAGACAGACTATTTGCAACAGCTGTGTGATTTGGCAACAGCCCGTATCGGCGAGTTTACCTATGTCTATGCGGTCTCGGGTGTTGAAAATGGCCTTTCAATATTTTCCCTGGGATCTGATGGGGCAGCTCTCACTGGAGGCCAATTTGGGTCAGGCACAATCTTTGCCCGTCACTGCAATTACCCAGCTCGAAATGATTGCCCTAGGGGCGGCTCGGTTTTTATTGGTGGCCTCGCAGGGCTCAAACTCACTGACCGTTTTGCGCGTGCAAGAGGATGGGCAATTAAAGCCTGTCGACCATATTCTGGATGATCTTACGCTACGGCTGCAAAATACCTCTGCGCTTGCTTATGTCGAAATCAAAGGTCGGGGGATGGTCGCGGCCGCGGGCAGTGATGGTGGGATTAGCTTTTTTGAGCTGCTGCCAACAGGACGTTTAATTCATCATAGCGACATTCTTGTAGGACCCGAGGCAGGATACGGCGCCATAAGCGATTTAATTTTCTTGAGTGTCGGGCAGGTTGTTTATCTGGTGGCGCGCGATAAATCACAGGCCGGTTTGGGGGTCTTTTCAATTGATATCAGCAACTTTGGTGCAGCACAGGGCGGCGCCAGTGCGCTTGATGATATGCTTTTTGCCGCGCCCGGTGCATCAGTGATTAATGGACAAGATGGCGACGATTATCTGATCGACGGGACGGGCAGTGATGTCATGACCGGGGGCGCTGGGCATGACGTTTTTGTGCTGACGCAGGACGATACAAATGACCTGATTACGGACTTTGATATTGCACAAGACAGATTGGATTTATCCCTATGGTCAATGCTTTATAGCAGCGATCAGCTGACGTTTGTTGAGCTCTCTGATGGTGTCATAATCCGCTTTCGAAACGAGGAGCTGGTGATCAAGTCCATGTCCGGATCAAGCCTTGTTGCGGATGACTTCGGCGCCGAAACAATTACATATCTGACCCACTTTGATATACATCTGCAGCCTCAGGAAGTCAGCCAACCGACAGCGACTGCGCCGCCACTAAATCAAGGCGTTGTTTTGGCAAAGCCCCAGGCAGATTTTTCTTTTCCGCTTACGGCCGAAGAGATTTCAGAGTATCCCGAATTGGTATCAGAACCCTTTCAAATCAAAGCAGGTCCATATTTTGTCACGACCGCTTTTGACAATATGGGTGCTATTTTAGATGCAATTGGTCCCCCCCAAACCAACATCCCGATGTACAGCTTGCCAAGAATTGGCCGCTCGGACAGCGAAGGCATGAACGGTCATGCAGGCCGTGATTATTTTATGGCAATGGGGGGGCATGATATCCTTTACGGACAGGGCGGTGACGACATGCTCTGCGGCGGTGACGGGTCCGATAGGCTCTATGGCGGCGCGGGCAAGGATGTTCTCATTGGGGGGGGGGCTGGATCAGATTTACTGTCAGGTGGCAGCGGTGCGGACTGGTTTGTTTTTTACCCCACGATTGCCGGTGAGATTGATGTGGTCACTGATTTTGACCCGGCTTTGGACAGTGTTTATCTTTCAGGGCTTTTGGGGGAAAATCCTCAAGAGACGTACTCTCAATTGATTTTTGTTCAGGTTGATCAGGATCTTTGGCTGGATGTATTTGGTCAGGGGGTCATATTCAAAGACCTTCTACTTGAGCAAATTTCAGCAGATGAGTTTATTTTTGGCGCTTGATGTTCGAGCGAAATGCTAGATGAAAATAATATCATCTAAAGTGAGTTGGCTAGTGTCAACGCCGATTAAATTCAAACGATAGGGTCCATAAACAATCTCGCTGCCATGGGTGGTGTCTTGCAGGATAATGTCTTTGAACCGCCCCAATTGGTCGCCGCTGGAAACGCCGGACAAGATGACTTTATCTTGGGTGGGATTAAAGTCGCGGATCACGTCCCGGTCTAGCGCATTAAAATTGCGAAATATAAAACTGTCAGCCCCTGCGCCGCCCTCTATGGTGTCGCTTCCCGCGCCGGCATCAATGCGGTCATCACCTGCGCCGCCAGAAATAAGATCATCGCCCCCAGCAGAGAGCAGAATAT
This sequence comes from Paracoccaceae bacterium, assembly GCA_902525995.1. Lineage (GTDB taxonomy): Bacteria > Pseudomonadota > Alphaproteobacteria > Rhodobacterales > Rhodobacteraceae > CABZJG01. Next base: position 7,411 of record CABZJG010000069.1, read on the forward strand.
CATTGCCGCCCCCACCAGAAAGAAAATCCGCGCCGGCCCCCGTTTCAATTTTATTGTCTGCGCTATCCCCAAAGACCGACTGACTTTCCAATGAGATTGTGGAAAGAGTGGGTTTGGTATCTTCAAAGTCATTTTCGCCCCAGATCTGTCCTTGGACTGCCGCCCATGAGAAAAGAGAGCTGTCAAATTTCATCGTGCCCGGTGTGCTCGGAAGAGCTGAGATGCCTGACGCCTCTATGCCCGGCGCAGTAGTGGAGTGGACAATACTAAGTTCGATAACCTCATAAGGGGCCAGTTTAAACGCGATATTATTGACCGGCCCAAGCTCTGCTGATGAAAGCGTCTTAAAAGATGCGTTCACATCTGTTTCGGTGACAAAGTAGTAGTCTTGCAGGGTTGTAGGGTTAGAGTGTTTAGGCAAAATGTCATCAAATTGAGGCAAATAAGTCAAATAGGTGGTTTCGCCGCCAGAGGTTTCTTTGATCGTGATGTGGTCACGATTAGTGCCATCAAAAAAGGCCAAAGATTTTAAGTCTTGATACTCCTCATAGCTGATCTTTCGTTTCGCAACGCGGTTTTTATGGGTCGCATCCCCCATTTCACTGAGCCCATCAGAGCTGGCAGGATCATACCCAAGGATCACTCCGTAAATGGTTGTGATATCCGAGGCAATCGCGCGCAAATCAACCGTGACCTGTGTTGTTTGGGCTGTGCGCGATGAAATATATAAGAGGGTTTTATAACCCTGCCGGAAGGCTACTGTGTCTAAACCCGTCACCTTTTCGTAGAAGTTCAGTTTCAGCAGGTGGACAGAAGAGCTTCCCGATGGCGCGGCAAAATTTTGGGACAGCAATTTAAACACACCGCCGGCAGGGGTGAGCGCGGCCGTTTCGGCAGGATTACCGGCAAGGCTATTGGGGGTTTTGTGTTGGACCGGCCAGGCGTGGGCGGCATCAACGCCAAGTTCAAGCATATACTCAAACTGCTTTAAAAGCGTGCCAGCGCCTTTTAATCCAAGCTGATCTGCATTCGCCTTTTGGATATTCCATTCGGTAAATACCAAATCTAGATCACGCGATGACACCTGATCCCATTGTTGCTCCCAAGCGGCAATTTTTTGCTGCAAAAAGCGTTTTTCGACGTGGCTTTCTGAGATGGAAAAATCATCAGAGCCCTGATGGTCCTTGATATAATAGTAATGCTGAACAACCCCATCGATAGCCTTGATTGCTAGGGTCTCCAACTGTGTGATGATTGCCGCATTGGCCAACTTGTGATTTCCAGTTCCAGAAAACCCACTGCCATGGCCAAATATTTCCGCCATTTGGATCAGGATTTTTGGTTGGGCAGCTTCCTTCAATCCTGCGGACTGAAAACCCTTTGCCAAGGCTGAAGCGGCTGTACTGGCCAAGCGTCCATAATCGGTCTCGGACAGCCAATCGGCCCCAATTGAATATTCATTGCCAATTTCGACAGCCCTGACCACATCTGCATAATCGCG
>CABZJG010000070.1 GCA_902525995.1 Paracoccaceae bacterium
CAATCGATTTGATCGGCCAAGGCATAGGCTCTGTCGCGGGCGTCTTGCAGGCTTTCGCCGCGCGCTGTGAGGTTTAAAACCCGTCCGCCGGTTGCCACAATGTTTGTCCCATCTTGCTGGGTTCCCGCGTGAAAGCAAATCTCAAATGAGGTCTCGGGAAGGTCTTCTAGCCCTCGGATAACGCTGCCTTTCGCGTAGTTTCCCGGATATCCGTTTGCTGCCATAACAACTGTCATTGCATGGTCATCGGCCCAATTGACCTGGGCCTCAGCCAGCTCTTCTTTGGCAGTCGCTAGCATGAGGTCAAGCGCTTGCGCCCCCAGACGCAGCATCAGCACCTGACATTCAGGATCGCCAAACCGCACATTATATTCCACAAGACGCGGCTCATCATTTTTGATCATCAAACCGGCATAGAGTACGCCTTTATAGGGGCTGCCGCGACGGGCCAATTCGGCCATTGTTGGCTCAATAATCTCTTTAAGCGCGCGCTGAGCTATCTCTGGTGACAGCACAGGCGCCGGGGAATAGGCGCCCATACCGCCAGTATTGGGGCCGGTATCACCTTCGCCCACACGCTTGTGATCTTGAGCCGTGCCAATTGGCAGCACTGTTGTGCCATCGCATAGGATAAAAAATGAAGCTTCTTCGCCGTCCATAAATTCTTCGACGACAACTTCCGCGCCGCTTTGCCCGAACTGTCCGCCGAACATATCATCAATGGCCTGAAGTGCGGTTTCCACCTCCATCGCGACAACCACGCCTTTGCCTGCCGCCAACCCATCGGCTTTGACCACAATCGGGGCGCCTTGCTCTTGCACAAAAGCTTTGGCAGATACGGCATCGGTGAAATGCCCATAGGCTGCAGTGGGCGCGCCAGAGGCTTCGCAAATCTGTTTGGTAAAATGTTTACTGGCTTCAAGCTTTGCCGCCGCTTGATCGGGGCCAAAGGTCAAAATACCTGCAGCGCGTAAAGCATCGGCCACACCCGCGACCAAAGGTGCCTCGGGGCCGATAATAACAAAGTCAATCGACCGCAACTTGGCATATGCCACCACGGCCGAGCCGTCATTGATATCCAAATCCACGCATTCAGCGATGGTTTGCATCCCTGCATTTCCCGTAGCAACGATAAGATGATCACATTTTGGGTTTTGTTTGACTGCCCAGGCCAGCGCATGTTCACGTCCGCCGCCGCCCAAAATCAAAATATTCATCACTGCCTCCTCTTGGCCTTTGCTTGCCCGCGTTCTAAGCTGAGCGTGCACAAGAGGCAAGTGAGGTACGATGTCTGATTTGATCGATGATCCCAAAGCTGGCTTAAATGATCCCGAATTCACGGTTTCGGAAATTTCAGGGGCTATAAAACGCCTTATTGAGGGTGAGTTTTCTCATGTGCGATTGAAAGGCGAAATTGGGCGGGTGTCTTTTCCGCGCTCCGGTCATGTTTATCTGGACCTTAAAGACGAAAAGGCGGTGATTTCAGCCGTCATTTGGAAAGGCGTTGCCGCACGGCTGCAAATCCAGCCCGAAGAGGGGATGGAGGTGGTTGCCACAGGTCGGGTGACAACCTTTGGCGGCCAGTCGAAATATCAATTGGTCATAGAGCAATTGAAACCGGCGGGCGTCGGCGCTTTGATGGCCATGCTTGAAAAGCGTAAAGCCGCTTTGGCAGCCGAAGGTTTGTTCCAAGCCTCGCATAAGAAACAAATCCCCTACCTGCCCGAGGTTATTGGCGTTGTCACCTCGCCGTCCGGTGCGGTCATTCGTGATATTTTACATCGCCTAAGGGACCGTTTTCCGCGCAAAGTGCTGATCTGGCCTGTTGCGGTCCAAGGGGACCGCTGCGCCCCCGAGGTGTCTGCTGCCATCGCCGGCTTCAACAGTTTTTCGCCGGGGGGGGCTTTGCCGCGACCTGATTTGCTTATTGTTGCGCGCGGCGGCGGCTCGCTTGAGGATTTATTGGGATTTAATGAAGAAGCTGTTGCCCGTGCGGCCTTTGCCTCCGAGATCCCGCTGATCTCGGCCGTAGGTCATGAAACCGACACCACATTGATTGATTATGTGGCCGATCACCGGGCACCAACCCCGACCGCTGCGGCGGAACTGGCTGTTCCCGTTCGTCATGAGCTTTCTGCGACGCTAGAAAGCCAAGAGGCGCGGATGAGCCGCGCCATGAGTACGGTTTTAACCACCAGAGGTCAGCGCATGTGGGATGTGGCCCGTGCCTTGCCACGGCTTGAGACATTATTGGAAAACCCGCGACAGAAATTAGATCATCTGGCGGACCGGCTTCCCGCAGGGCTGAAATTGGCGCTGCAGCAGCACCGGGTAAAGCTCACCCAGTTTTCCGGGATCCTTCGTCCTGCAGCTTTAAAAAATATTATCGTGGTTGCGAAACAACAAATATCGGTCTTGTCTCCACGGCTTGAACCGGCCTTGCTGCGCGGAATTGATGTTCGTAAAACGGCTTTCGAAAATACCCAGAAAAGGTTATATATCAGATCCTTAGGGCGCGTTTTGGTGCAAAACCGTAAAGATTTGAACCAGCTTTCTAAACGGCTCTCTGACACCGGCCTGCGCCATATTTCGCAACTAGGCGAGCAACTTACCGCGCTTGACCGTTTGCGCGAAACATTAGGCTACAAAGCCACCCTAAAGCGCGGTTACGCTGTTGTCAGAGCAGACCAAAAGGTCGTGACAAGCAAGGATCAGGCGGCCAAATCTGATAGTCTTGAAATAGAATTCAAGGACGGCAGGATGAAGCTGCGAAGCGGCGGTGGGGCCAAGCCGGCGCGGGCAAAAAGCTCGCCTGATCAAGGCTCCTTGTTTTAGGCCTATCCCTGCTGAATTCAGATCAAGTGATTAAATCCATGATTTGCTGCGGATGGCGCAAACCTTTTTCTGGGCGGTCTGTCTAAAGTGCAAATTTTTCCCCAGCGCAACGCATCCGTCGGGTTCTGTGTCGTTTTTAGCCTCGCGTTTTGACGTAGAGTGTAGATAGAGTGGTTTAAATTTGTCAGCGGAGCTATAAATGGCATTGGATGATCGCAAAGGCGTTTGGAAATCAGGCAAAGGCAAAGGGCGGCGCACACCCAAGGGGCGGCAATACGATGATGCGGCCCTGACCGAGGTGCGATCGCTTTTGCAGGGCCGTGGCAGAGATCGGGATTTGCTGATTGAATTTCTGCATTTAATCCAAGACAATTTTGGACATTTATCCGCAGCACATCTGCGGGCTTTGGCCGAGGAAATGCGTCTTTCCATGGCAGAGGTCTATGAGGTTGCCAGTTTTTACGCCCATTTCGATGTTGTCAAAGAAGATGAAACACCGCCGCCGGCTCTGACTATTCGCGTGTGCGATAGCCTCAGCTGTGAGTTGGCCGGATCGCAGCAGTTGCAAAAAGCACTTGAAGACGGGCTTGATCCAACCGAGGTGCGGGTTTTGCGGGCGCCTTGCATGGGGCGCTGCGATACGGCGCCGGTTTTAGAGTTAGGCCATAAACATATCGATCACGCGACACCCGAAAAGGTAGAAGCGGCCATTGCCTCTGGTGATACGCATGCTGCTATACCAGAGTATGAAACATTATCAGCTTACCGAAGCAGCGGCGGCTATAAGGCTTTGGCCGATCTGCGCAGCGGTGGCGATTGGCAAGAGCTGCAGGAAAAAGCGCTATCCTCTGGGCTGCGCGGTCTGGGCGGGGCTGGTTTTCCATCGGGTAAAAAATGGGGCTTCGTGCGCATGAACGAGGGGCCGCGCTACTTGGCGGTCAATGGTGACGAAGGCGAGCCGGGCACTTTTAAAGACCGGTACTATCTTGAGCGCACACCGCATCTTTTCCTTGAGGGAATGTTGATCGCAGCTTGGGCTGTGGAAGCAGAAAAAGCATATATCTATATGCGCGATGAATACCCTGCCGTGCTTGCTATTTTGGCCGAAGAAATATCTGCACTTGAAAGCGCCGGGCTGGTCGCGCCGGGCTATATTGAACTTCGGCGCGGTGCGGGTGCTTATATCTGCGGTGAAGAAAGTGCAATGATTGAAAGCATCGAGGGCAAACGGGGCATGCCGCGTCACCGCCCACCTTTTGTCGCCGCTGTTGGTATTTTTGGCCGCCCGACCTTGGTGCATAATGTCGAAACCCTTTATTGGGTGGCGCGCGTGTGCCGTGAAGGCCCTGAGATTCTATCATCAGTGGAGAAAAATGGCCGCATAGGATTGCGCAGCTATTCTGTATCCGGCCGGGTTAAAGAGCCGGGCGTTCATCTGTTACCTGCCGGATCGACAATTTTGGATATTATCGCAGCGGCAGGCGGAATGCTGGACGGGCATGAATTCAAAGCCTACCAACCTGGCGGTCCATCCTCTGGCCTGCTGCCCGCGCATAAGAACGACATTCCGCTTGATTTTGACACATTGCAACCGCACGGCTCTTTTATTGGCTCAGCCGCTGTTGTTGTTCTGTCTGATCAGGATCGGGCCCGCGATGCAGCCCTAAATATGCTACGGTTCTTCGAAGATGAAAGTTGTGGTCAATGCACCCCTTGCCGGGTTGGCTGTGAAAAGGCCGTAAAGCTAATGCAGTCAGAGACATGGGATCAAGACCTGCTTGAGGAAATCAGCGCGGCGATGATTGACGCATCAATTTGCGGTTTGGGACAGGCAGCGCCCAACCCAATCCGGCTGACCATCGAGCATTTTGCCGACGAAATTTAAACCGGCAGCAGAGCCGTTTTATAACCTAGGCATTTCCTCGCAGACATGCTTTGGAACACGCTAGCCCAATTGCTGTTGCTACAAATCCAGTTTAATTAGTGGTATGCCATCTTTAACGGGCGTATGAAAATGTATAGATATCCAACAGTATTGGGTTTAGAGGCGCAGAATGGCATTTTTCAAGAAACTAAAAGACAGGCTGTTTAGGTCTTCTTCCAAACTGGAAGAAGGCTTGGATGCAATTGTCGAAGATGGAGGCGTACAAGAGGCCGAAACCGAAGTTGATGCCAGCGTCCCAGACGTGGCTGAGATCGAAGAGCCGGAAAGCCCGCCAAGCGAAGAACCTGCAGCCGTCGAACCCTCTTCTGATGAGCCCACGATGAACGCGCCCGTGGTCGAGGACACGCCGCATCAGCCGGAAGAGCCGGAAGAAGTCGAGCCGGAAGAAGTCGAACTGGCAGAAGCCGAGCCGGCAGAAATTATCCCATCCGAGCCCATTCAACCCGAGGACCCAGGGCCAAAGGCATTGGAAGAGCCCGCAAAAGCCCCGCCGCAAAGCGATGATAAAGCTGGACCGGGGTTGATCGGGCGATTGATGGGACGCCGTGCGCAGGCGCCTGTGATGCGCAGGACGCTGGATGATGATATGCTTGAGCAACTTGAAGAGTTGCTTATCGCTTCGGATATGGGGGTGGACACGGCGCTGCGTGTGACGGCGAATTTAGCCGAAGGCCGCTATGGCAAAAAATTGTCAGTTGCGGAAATCAAGCAACTGCTTTCGGATGAAATATCCCGGATTATGGAGCCTGTGGCAAAGCCATTGCCAATTTATCCGAAGAGGCCTCAGGTGGTTTTGGTTGTGGGCGTAAACGGGTCAGGAAAAACTACAACCATCGGCAAACTGGCAAGCCAGTTCAGAGCTGCTGGAAAATCTGTTGTTATTGCCGCTGGCGATACATTTCGGGCCGCCGCAGTAGAGCAGCTGCAAATTTGGGGTGAGCGTGCGGGCGTGCCTGTGCTGACAGCGCCGGAAGGATCTGATCCTGCCAGTTTGGCGTTTGACTCGATTACAAAAGCTCAGGCAGAGGGCGCTGATTTATTGATGATTGATACTGCAGGACGATTGCAAAACCGTGCGGATCTGATGGAAGAGCTGGCCAAAATTGTGCGCGTTATTCGAAAAAAAGACCCTGATGCACCGCATAATACATTGTTGGTGCTAGATGCCACCACCGGTCAAAACGCGCTTAGTCAGGTCGAAACCTTCAAGAAGTTGGCGGATGTAACCGGTTTGGTGATGACAAAACTTGACGGGACAGCCAAAGGCGGCGTTTTGGTTGCCTTGGCCGATAAATTTGGTCTGCCAATCCATGCGATCGGGGTGGGCGAGCAAATTGATGATTTGGCGCCATTCGATCCAGAAGACTTTGCCAAGGCCTTAACGGGTCAGGACCTGTAAAAATTGGAAAAACAAGGCGCAGTCATATCGGTCAGACCCTTTTTAAACACGCTTCAGCACGCGTATGACTGAATGGATCATCAGCCTTGAAGGCACCGAGGCCGGCAGCAGGTTTGCCATGGGGCTTGCTATTTCAGCTGCCTTTTTACATGCCGTTTTTGGCGCTTTGTAGAAAGGCAGGCATGATCCCTAGTTGGCGCGCGGTGCGATTGACTTTGGGTATTTTACAATGGCGGCGCCGGTTGCCTTTTTCATTCTGCCCTGGCCTGAAGCGGCCTTATGGCCCGTGTTTGGCTGGATGTTTGTTATCCATTTGATTTACAAGCTGCTTCAAGGTCACGCCTACACGCGGGGCGCCTACACTGTGGTTTATCCCATTGTGCGGGGCTCTGCGCCCCTTTTTGCGATTTTGGGCGCGTTTTTGGTGTTTGGAGAAACATTATCAACCATCCAGTGGGGCGGGGTTTTTGTGCTTTTGTCCGGGATATTTGGTCTCGCCATCTTTAATGCATTTTATCTTCAGGCGGCGCGTGAAACTTTGTTTAGCGCGCTTCTTTTTGCCATTCCCACGGGCCTTTTGTGGCGCTATATACAACCTATGATGCCTTCGGAATTCGGTTGGCGGAAAATCCGATGACCTTTCTGGTTTGGTTTTTTGTCATTGACGGCGTGGCGTTACCGCCTTTTGCGTACTGGCGTTGGAAAAACATGGCAGTCCGCCCGCCAGTGATCCCGCTGTTGCAGCGTGGATTTATCGGCGGCATTGTGGCATTTTTTAGCTTTGGCTCGATAATGTTGGCAACCCGACTGGACAAAGTCGGAGAAGCCGCCATATTGCGGGAAACATCGACAGTGTTCGCGGCAATCATTGGCTGGTACTTTTTAAAAGAAACCGTTGGGTCTTGGCGGGTCGCCCTAATGATGCTTATCGCGGCGGGAGCCGTTATTGTGGAAATTGGCAGTTGAGAGAAAAAGAAATGTCAGACAAAAACGGGTCGCCCCTGATCACATCCATACTGGAAATTGGACCAGTTGCTGTTTTTTTTGCCATCTTTATTTGGCGCAAAGAGCAAACGATCGTCATTAATGGCATTGAGTATTCGAATATCATTCAAGCGACTGCCGTTTTTGTCCCTTTGATGATCTTAACTACATTTTTGGCTTGGTTGTTGAATGGCCGCGTGTCAAAAATGCAAATTCTGACCCTTATCATGGTGACCTTCTTTGGTGCATTGACGATTTTCCTGAATGATGAGCGGTTCATAAAAATGAAACCGACCTTGATTTATTTGCTGTTTGGCGGCGTTCTCACCTTCGGGCACCTGCGGGGTAAAAACTACCTTGGGTCATTGATGGGTGAACGGTCCCCAATCCAAGATGAAGGATGGGCCATCATCAGCCGTCGCATGACGATGTTTTTCTTCGCATTGGCATTTTTAAATGAAGTGATCTGGCGCACTCAAACCAATGAAGTATGGGTGTATTTCAAGACCTTCGGGCTAACAGCTGCCTTGTTCATATTTATGATTTTTCAGTATCCAGTTCTAAGAAAATATGGCGACTTCGAGGAGTAAGTCGCGCATAAATAAATATTATTTTTGTCTGAACAAAAGTTCTTGGGCCTGTTTATCACTTTGCAGATTGGATCGACGCTCGGCAGCAACTGCTCTGCCAGCTTGAACCGCAGGACGTGATTTGACGGCTTGAAGCCAGCGATCAAGGTTTGGTTTGTCGTCCAGTGTTTGCTGCTGCCCGCGCCACAGCGATACCCATGGCCAAAGCGCCATATCGGCGATCGAGAAAAAGTTTCCTGCGACATATTCATTTGCATCTAATTGGCGGTCGAGCACAGAATAAAGCCGACCGGTTTCTGCGCGATAGCGGTTTTTAGCGTAGGGCAGATCATTTGGGGGCGTCATGGCAGGTGCATATTTAAGAAAGTGGTGCGCTTGCCCCGCCATCGGTCCGACACCACCCATTTGCCACATCAACCATTGATCAACTGCCACGCGGTCGCGTTCGCTCTGACCGTAGAACAAGCCTGTTTTACGGGCTAGATATTGCAAGATTGCGCCCGATTCAAAAACCGATATGGGTTCACCATCTGGTCCGTTGGGGTCAATAATTGCGGGCATGCGATTATTGGGCGAGAGCCGTAGAAAATCTGGCTCAAACTGTTGTCCGGCTCCGATATCTACAAGATTGACGTCGTAAGGCAGGTCCATCTCTTCAAGCGCGATTGAGATTTTCCAACCATTGGGTGTAGGCCAGTAATATAGCTGGATAGGTTTGCTCATAGTTCTCTCCTCGCCCCCCGAAGTCAGTATGTGGCTTTTTTTGTTGAAGCTTCAAGAGAGGAAGAAAATTAATTCATATTTTTCTATAGGGCATTTAATTGAGCTTGGGCTGTTTTGTCGGCCCTCCATCAATAAAATTGGATGAAGCCTTTTGTTGTCGACACAAGCAGGCAGGTGAGGAAATCAAGAATACGTGGTCAATGAATGTCGCCAATTCAACCAGGGGCCGTTGCAGCGCATTTTGGGCGTAAAGATGAACCTACCTTTGGCAGCAGCGGCTATGTATTGCCTG
>CABZJG010000071.1 GCA_902525995.1 Paracoccaceae bacterium
GCACATCGCGATCCGGTTCAATCACCGGCCAGCGGATGGCGTCGGCGGCCGCATCGGCTTCGCAAATCGGACGATCAAGCAGGCTGATACAGTCGTGACGTTCCAGATAGGTGGTGTCGGGCAGAACCAGATCCGCATAGGCCACCATTTCGGACGAGTAGGCATCCGAATAGATAATGTTCGGGATCACATAATTGCCGCTCTCATCCGTATCGGTGAGCATCTCGATCACGCCGCTTGTATTCATCGAGCTGTTCCATGACATATTGGCCATATACATGAACAGCGTGTCGATTTTATATGGATCGCCCGCATGCGCATTTGAGATCACCATATGCATCAGCCCATGGGCGGACATGGGATTTTCCCACGTGAACGCCTTGTCAATGCGGGCCGGGCTGCCGTCGTCTTTGAGTACCAGATCCTCTGGTCCATGCACAAAGCCCAAATGCGGGCCATCCAGCGGGGCCCCCGGGGTCACTTTGCAATGCGGCTTTGGGTGGATCTCTGACGGCTTCGGATAGGGCGGCTTAAAGCGAAAGCCGCCGGGCACTTCGACCGTGCCAAGGAGTATTTGCAGGATATGCAGGGCGCGGCAGGTTTGAAACCCGTTGGAATGGGCCGAGATGCCGCGCATGGAATGAAAGCTCACCGGACGGCCGACCATTTTTTCATGCCGCTCACCGCGAAAATCTGTCCAAGGCTGATCCAGCTCAAAGGCTTCTTCAAAGGCCACACGTGCAAGCTCGGCCGCAATCGCGCGGATTTTTCCAGCTGAAATACCGATCTTTTCACTAACGGCATCGGGGGCATATTGGGGGTCGAGATAGCGCTCGATCATATGTTGAAAGACGCTGCGATGGGTAAGCGCGCCATCACTGCGCGTGCCGCGCAGGTCAGGGCGAACGCCTTTTTGGTCAAAGGCTGTCAACGCGCCGGTCACGCGGTCAATCACCAGCTGTTTGCCGTCGCCATCACGCAGCAACAAACCCGTTTCTGCGTCCACTAAAACGGGGGCGTTGGTGTATTGCGCCAGATAGTTCAGATCAATTTTACCGGCCTTTAGCAGCTCATGCACCAGCGCCAGAATAAACAGCCCATCGGTGCCCGGGGTAATCCCCACCCAGTCATCGGCGACCGCATTATAGCCTGAGCGAATGGGATTAACGCCGATGACCTTGGCGCCGCGGGCTTTGATTTTACCAATGCCCATTTTAATCGGATTGCTGTCGTGATCTTCTGCCACGCCAAATAGCATGAACAGCTTGGTGTGATCCCAGTCGGGCTGGCCGAATTCCCAAAACGCCCCGCCCATGGTGTAAATGCCTGCAGCGGCCATATTCACGCTGCAAAATCCGCCATGCGCGGCATAATTGGGGGTGCCAAAATTCTGCGCCCAAAAACTGGTAAAGGACTGCGACTGATCACGGCCTGTAAAGAATGCCAGCTTTTCGGGGTTTTTTTCACGCACCGGCTTGAGCAAGCCGACCGCCATATCAAGCGCTTCGTCCCAGCTGATTTCTTCAAATTTTCCAGAGCCACGTGGCCCCACCCGTTTGAGCGGCGCGCGCAGACGGGACGGCGCATTGACCTGCATGATGCCGGCGCTGCCCTTGGCGCATAGAACGCCTTGGTTGACCGGATGATCGCGGTTGCCCTCGATATAGGCAACTTGTCCTTCTTTCATATGGACATTTATGCCGCACCGGCAGGCGCACATGTAACAGGTTGTTTTGCGTATCTCGTCTGACACTTTTGGTGAGGTGTCTAAAGATGGCTGTGATTTCATCAGTTTATGCTCCCAGGATCCTTTTCGGATTCATATTCCCATCCGCACCAATCCCATAAGTGCCAAGCCAATCAAAAGCAAAAGGCAAAAGGGACGATAGAAGGGTTCTAGCCTTGAAATAAAGAATTTTTTCCCCAAGTACACCCCCAATGTGGCGGGTACGGCGAGAATTACGCCGCGTAGGGCCGCACGCTGATCCATAACCCCATAGGCAATCAGGATGATAAGGGTTAAAGCCTGCGACAAAAGCAAGAAAACCACTAATGTGGCGCGCATCTGACGCGCGGGTACATTGCTGACCAGCACAAATAGCGCAACCACCATGCCGCCGACACTGGCCAGTCCTGTCGCGATACCGGCGCATATGCCAACCCCCAAATGCCCTTTTTGGATTGGCCAGAAAATCAAGCTTTATCTTCCCTAAAAGTAAGGCTGCCAAACTGGCGATACAGCCCAGCTCAATGGCCTGAGAAAGGGCCACCGCCACATGGGTGGTTAGATAAAGCCCAAGCGGAAGGCCAAGGCTTGAGCCAACAACGAGCGTTATGGCCAAGCGTCGATCTGCCTCTTTCCAGCCGCTGCGGATCATCATGAAACCGGCGCATAGCTCAAGCCACCAGCACACCGGTATAAGCTCGATCGGTGGAATAATCAGCGCCGCTGATGCCATCACCAGCGCCGAGAGCGCAAATCCGGAAAACCCGCGTACAATCCCCGCCAGCAGACAAATCAAGGCGACGATCCAAAACTGAGTTTCCGAAAGGCTGAGCAATGAGGTCATCAGGCTTTGCGCCCGTCAAAAGCCATTATGATGACCCCAGATGTTGCATCACCGTGACGGCAATCATTTGCAGCACGTCTTCGCTTGTGCAGCCGCGTGACAGATCATTGGCCGGTTTTGCCAGGCTCTGCAAAATCGGGCCAATAGCGGTGGCGCCGCCCATGCGCTGGGTGATTTTATAGCCAATGTTGCCCGCGTCCAAATTGGGAAATACCATCACATTGGCCGCGCCTGCCACCCGTGATCCGGGGGCTTTGGCCGCCCCGACACCTGCATCAAAGGCTGCATCAAACTGTAGCTCGCCATCAATGGGCAAAGAGGGATGCGCTTTTCGGGCCAACTCGGTGGCCTGCTGCACTTTGCTGACGGACGCATGCGCAGCGCTTCCTTTGGTGGAAAACGACAGCATTGCCACTTTGGGATCTTGTTGCAGCAAATCACGGCAGGATTGCGCCGCCATTGCCGCAATTTCGGCAAGCTCATGCGCATCCGGATCAATCACCAAGCCGCAATCGGAATAAACCATCGCCTGACTTTGCGGTGGAAACATCAAAAAACAGCTCGACACTAGGGCTGTGCCTTTGGCTTTGCCGATGACTTGAAGCGCAGCGCGCACCACGTTGGATGTGGTTTCCACCGCGCCGCCAACAGTGCCGTGGGCGCGGCCAAGATGCACCAAAAGGGCCGCATATATCAGCGGCTCTTGCACCGCGGTTGCAGCCTCTTGGGGGGTTATGCCTTTATGTTTGCGCAGCTGATAAAACGCATCGGCTAAGGTAGCGCTAAGATCAGATCCCGCCGGATCATGGATCGCCATGCTTTCGCTTTCGCGCCCGCCTGCTTCGGACAGAGCGGGGCGCACATCAGCGCGTGGACCAATAAGAATGATATCGGCAATTTGAGCGGCTTCAGCCGCCAGTGCGCCGGCAACCACACGGGGGTCGCTGCCTTCACTTAGGGTAATAATCGGACGTGCAGCGCAAGCCAGCTTGGCCACCTTCGCTGCAGCCAAAGCTGCGGGCAGGGGGCCAGTGTTTTGCGCTGCGTTCATTTTTATCCGACCTGTTGGGGGCGCATGTCGGACGCTGAGATACCCGCCACTGCAACAGGCTTTTTCATCGCATCACGGCGGAACGGCTCGCCCAGCTCTTGGTTGATCATGGCCTCGATCAAAGTGGTTTTGCCGTTCTGCATCTGATCCGTGATGGCCGTGTTCAGCACATCGCGCAACTCGTCCATTGTACGGGTCTGAACCCCCTGAAGCCCACAAGCCTGGGCAATACCTGCGTAAGAGACTTGGGTATCAAGTTCGGTGCCGATAAAGTTATCCTCATACCACAGCGTTGAGTTACGCTTTTCAGCGCCCCATTGGTAATTGCGGAACACGATCATGGTGATGGGCGGCCATTCTGAGCGGCCAATGGCGGTCAATTCGGTGACCGCAATGCCAAAGGCGCCATCGCCGGCAAAGCCGACAACAGGCGTATCAGGGCAGCCGATTTTGGCGCCGATGATGGCGGGTAAACCATAACCGCAGGGGCCAAAAAGCCCGGGGGCAAGGTATTTGCGCCCTGTTTCAAAGGTCGGATAGGCATTGCCGATCGCACAGTTGTTGCCAATGTCCGAGCTGATAATTGCCTCTTTGGGCAGAGCGCTTTGAATGGCGCGCCATGCCATGCGGGGGCTCATCCAGTCGGGCTTGTCGTCCCGTGCCCGCTGATTCCACGTGGTGCCCGGATCATCATCTTCGTGATCCATGCTTGATAGCTGCTGCGCCCATTGGGATTTTGTCTGCGCAATGGCCGCTTTACGCTCAGTGCGGCCGCTATCGCCGGCGCTGTCTGAAAGTCGATTGAGCAATGAGTTTGCCACTTGTTTGGCGTCACCAATGATGCCAACAGACACTTTCTTGGTCAGCCCAATGCGGTCGGGGTTGATATCAACCTGAATGATCTTGGCGTCTTTGGGCCAGTAATCAATGCCGTAACCGGGCAGGGTGGAAAACGGATTAAGCCGTGTGCCCAGACACAGCACCACATCCGCTTTCGATATTAGCTCCATTCCGGCTTTTGAACCATTATAGCCCAAGGGTCCGGCAAAAAGTGGATGCGATCCGGGGAAGGCGTCATTGTGCTGATAGCCAACACAGACCGGTGCATCGAGGCGCTCGGCCAGTTTCATAGTATCGTCGATGGCATCCGCCAGCACGACACCGGCGCCGTTTAGGATTACGGGATTTTTTGCACTGCTGAGCAGATCAGCAGCTTGTTGCAATGCGCTTTCGCCGCCGGCTGGCCGCTCATAGTCGATCATTTCGGGCAGATCGATATCAATCACTTGGGTCCAGTAATCGCGTGGCATGTTGATTTGTGCCGGCGCCGAGGCGCGTTTTGCATTGGCAATAACCCGGTTGAGAACCTCTGCCACCCGCGATGGATCGCGTACCTCTTCTTGATAGGCGACCATATCCTTGAACAAAGCCATCTGCTCGACTTCCTGAAAGCCGCCCTGACCAATGGTTTTATTGGCGGCTTGCGGGGTGACCAACAGCAAAGGCGTGTGGTTCCAATAAGCGGTTTTCACGGCAGTCACAAAATTGGTAATGCCGGGGCCGTTCTGGGCAATCATCATGCTCATCTTACCAGAGGCCCGTGTGTAACCATCGGCCATCATGCCGCCAGAGCCCTCATGCGCACAGTCCCAAAAGGTAATGCCGGCTTGGGGGAAAAGATCGGAAATCGGCATAAATGCAGAACCGATAATTCCAAAGGCATGTTCAATGCCGTGCATTTGAAGGGTTTTGACAAAGGCTTCTTCTGTAGTCATTTTCATTGGCTGAGGTCTCCTGAAAGCACAAATCCGACAGCGCTCCCGTAGCGCCGTTATTTTGTTCAGGTTTTAGGCCCTAGGCCAGCGCATCGTTAGGGCCAGATAGCAAGTCAGCATATAGCCAGATCACCCTATTGCTGTGGCTATTTTTTCAATACCCTGGGCAATGCGATCCGCGGGGATTGAAGAATACGCCAGCCGATAAAATTCGCGGGGCGCAGGTGAGCCGGCAAAAAACTTCTGTCCCGGCTCGATCAGAATACTTTCGTCGCGCAGCCAAACCGCCAGCTCTTCCGTATCGGTGCCTTTGGGCGCCTGCATCCAAAACGACGAGCCGCCATGCGAGCCTTTTCCGGCGATTTGCAAGCCGCAATTCTGGATTGCTTGCTCCATAATTGCGCTGCGCTTTTGATAGGTTTTGCCCATCCGTTTGATCAAGGAATTGTAATGCCCAAGGCTCAGAAAATAGGCCGCGGTGCGCTGAATATGACCGGGGGGATGGCGCAGCACACTGGCGCGCAGCGCGCGGGCTTCTTTGATAAACGGGGCTGAGCCAACAAGATAACCAAGCCTTAAGCCAGGGAACAGAGATTTTGAAAACGAGCCGACGTAAATCACCCGCCCGTCCTGATCGAGCGATTTCAGCGCCGGGGAGGGCGGCTTTAAAAAGGACATCTCAAACTCGTAGTCATCTTCGATAATCAGCGCGTCCAATTCACGGGCACGGGTCAGCAGATCCTTGCGCCGTGCCAGTGGCATCGTAGCCGTGGTGGGACATTGATGGCTTGGGGTGGCGAAAATAACATTGCTTTCGGGAGGGATATCATCTGGCGGCAGGCCAAAATCATCTACATCAATGGCGGTAATATGGCAGCGGGACTGGTGCAAAATACCGCGCAGCGCCGGATAGCATGGGTTTTCTATCACCGCAGTACGCCGCTGTGTAAGCAGCACCTGAGTGGCCAGCCAAAGTGCATTTTGCGCACCAAGCGTGACCAAGATTTCATCAGTGCCTGCTATAATTCCGCGCCGGGGCAATGTGTGACGGGCAATAAATTCAAGCAGTTGTGGGTCATCACGATCAAAGTAATCTGCCGTTAGAGCTGGAAAATCCTTTGCCCCCAAGGCCTGTAAAGCACAAAGGCGCCAATTGGCATGGTCAAACAGCGTGGGATCAGTTTGGCCATAGATAAAGGGGTATCGATATTGCGCCCAGTCTTCCGGTTTGTCGAGCCAGCTGTCATCATAAAACCGCTGCCCAAGTGCGCGGTTCCAATCCACGCGATCTTCTGTTTGCGGGCGTTGGTCAAATTTGGGCGGCTCCGGTGCGTTCGGAGATACAAAATAGCCCGAGCGGCCTTTGGAAATCAGATAATCATTGGCCAAAAGTTCGGTATAGGCCAGTGTGACAGTAATTCTGCTGACCCCAAGATGCGCGGCAAGCCGCCGTGTCGACGGCAGCTTTTCGCCCTGCAAAAACCGGCCAGACAGTATGCCGTTGGCAATCATCTGCTGAATGCGCGCCTGCAGCGTGCCCAGGGTGTTGGCTTCTAGGAAAAATGTTTCAATGGGTATGGCCATGGGGCCAATTTAAACTGGCTCTATGGGTTTGGCAAACTGGTATTATGCACAGTTCGGATCAAGGATTTGGCCAAGCCTTAAATGTGAATTTAAAACCCCCGATTTGCGATCACCTACAAACCGGGGGCTTTGATCATCCGAAAAAACCGGGGCTGTTTTCTGGCGTGGAAGGTAAAACCAGAAAACCGGCCACTTATGCGCTGAACACGCGGGTTAGGGCCTGATCCACGGCATCGGTGATCTGATCAATATCGTCGGCGCTCGAGATGAGCGCCGGACTAAAGCAAAGGGTGTTGTTGAGCCCCGGCAAAGAACGGTTGGTGGCACCAATGATCACACCCTGCGCCATACAGTCGGCAACCACGGCCTGAACCTGTTTTTCCGGCGCCGGCTCTTTGCTGGCGCGGTCGCTGACCAGTTCGGCCCCGCAGAACAGCCCTTTGCCGCGCACCTGACCAATGATGGCGTGCTTTTCCGACAGCGCATTGAGGTTTTCGATCATCCGTGCGCCCATTGCCAATGTGTTGTCCAGCAACCCCTCGTCTTCGATGATCCGCATATTTTCAATCGCCGCCGCCGGCCCTGCTGTGCAGCCGCCAAAGGTTGAAATATCGCGGAAGTAATTCATCGGATCGCTGGCATCATCTTTGAACATGTCAAAAACATCATCCGTGGTCACCAGACAGGCAATCGCCGCATAGCCCGAAGCCACGCCTTTGGCCATGGTGACCATGTCGGGTTTCACGCCATAATTTTGATAGCCAAACCAAGTGCCCGTGCGGCCAACACCGCATACCACTTCGTCGATATGCAGTAGGATGTCGTATTTTTTGCAGATCTCTTGAACCCGCTCCCAATAGCCTTCGGGCGGGGTGATGACACCGCCGCCTGCTGTCACTGGCTCAAGACAAAGAGCGCCGACCGTATCGGGGCACTCGGCCAAGATCACCTCTTCGATCGCATCAGCGGCGCGCTTGCCGTAAGCTTCCCCGGTTAGATCCCATTGAGCACGATATTCAAGACAGTGCGGCACGCGAATGAACCCGGGTGCAAAAGGCCCGTATTGCGCATTGCGCTCGTCCTGACCGCCGGCAGACAGCGCCCCAATTGTGGTGCCGTGATAATCACGGTCACGATACAGGATTTTGTGTTTCTTGCCGCCATAGCGTTTATGGGCAATCTGGCGCACCATTTTAAAGGCTTTTTCATTCGCTTCAGAGCCAGAGTTACAATAATAAACCCGGTGCAGTCCCGGCATTTTATCAATCAGCTGCTCGGCAAAGGTGGCACCGGGGATCGAGCCAGCCGAGCCGGCAAAGTAATTTAGCTTGATCAGCTGGTCGCGCACTGCATTGGCAATGCTTTCACGGCCATAGCCGACATTCACCGTCCAAACCCCTCCGGACACCGCATCAAGGTGTTCTTTGCCATTTTGGTCCCAAACCCGCATGCCTTTGCCTTCGACAATGATCCTAGGCGCACCGGTCTCAAACGGTTTGTGCTGAATAAGGTGATGCCAAATATGATCTCGGTCTGCATCTACAATTTTTGACAGGTCGTTTTCACGAATGTTGCTGTCCATTTTTTCACCTTTAATTTGTGGTGGGAATGCAATACACCCACGCATGGAATCTTTAATGCTAGTCAAGCCTATTATTTGCTCAGGCAGATAGGTCCAGATTTATATTAGATTTAGGTCCAAAATTTTCATTTTTTCAAGGCTTTGCGCTCAAGAATTTATTTAAATATCTGAATTATATAATAAAAAAATTAAAATA